>JBNGDR010000025.1:0-12611 GCA_049975685.1 Anaerolineae bacterium | reverse complement strand
GTCTCTCCCTTTGATGAGAGCGAGGATGTAGAGTCTGAGGAAGGTGTTGCTGCGGAGGCTCTTCCCGAGAGGGAGGCACTCCCCCCAGAGGGCTTGGAGACGGAGGCGCCTGTAGAGATAGAGGAGGCGGATGTTCCTGATTGGCTTCGGGGGGTCACACCTCCCCCCGAGAGTGCCAGACCCTCGGTCAGCGCCTTTGCTGTGGAGGAATCGGAGGAGGAAGAGGAACCCGCCGAGGAATCCCAGCCTCTTGAGGGCTCCGAGGATGAGGAGATCCCCGATTGGCTTCGTGCCCTGACACCCACCTCCGATGAGGTGGCCGCGCCGGGTGAGCCACCCGAGGGATTGGAGCAGGCCGACGTCCCTCGTTGGTTACAGAATCTGAGACCGCCCGGGACCGGTCCCCTCCCTCAGCGCGATCTTCCTCCCGAGAGTGCAGGGGGCGTCGAAGAGGATTTGGCCCCTGCCGAGATCCCGGCGTGGGTTCAAGAATTACGCCCGACCGGAGAGGTGCCCGAGGAGGCACCCCCCTTTGAGGCTTTCGCCGAAGAGCCTGCTGAGATGGAGGGCCCTCTGGCGGGGTTACAAGGTATGCTGCCCGCACTGCCGATGGTGGACGTTCCTGCGAAGTATGAGCCTCGCCCCCGTTCCTCTATGCCGGAGAGCGTTGTCCAGGATGCACAGCTGTGGCAACATCTTCTTGAACAGCCCCGAGGTCGAGAGCGCCCCGTCGCGCGACGGCGGGAACGTCCGGGATGGACCAGGGTACTTGTACGCCTTTTCCTGCTGCTCATGCTTCTGGGCGTGGCCTTCGTCTCCTTCTGGGACCTTATTCCCTTCCCCCTGGCTCAGCCGCCCGAGCAGGCAGGTGTTGATGGTTTGCGAGCAGCCCTGGAGGCGCGTCAGCCTGGAGAGACAGTCATTCTGGCGGTGGAGTACGGACCGGCACAAGCCGGTGAGATGGAGGCTGTCGCGGAGACGCTGCTAACCCATCTCGGCGAGCGGGAGATTGACGTAGTAGCGGTCAGTACCCTGCCACAGGGTGAAGCCATCGCCCGGCAGCTCTTTGTGAACGACGATGCGCATTTGGTGGAGGCCAGCTACCTTCCCGGTGGAGCAAGTGCTCTCCCTCAATTCCTGGAGAGCGCCGACGCCGATTTTCTTATGGTGATCGCGGGACGCTCGGAGAGACTGCGTTGGTGGGTGGAACAGAATGCCACTTTAGGTACTGGAGGATTGCCTATGGGCGTGGCCGTTAGTGCCTCTGTGGGGCCGTTGGCCTTCCCCTATCTCGATACGTCGAATGTTCAGGGATGGATGATCGGCTATCCGGGCGTCGCTGCGTACCGGCAGGCGCGTGGAATCGCGCCCGATTTCGAGATCACCCGCAGGCTCAACGCACTGATGCTCGCTCAATGGGGGGGCGCCGGGTTGCTTCTGGCGGGCGCGGTGTACTCCCTGGTCGCGGGTAGAAAGGGGAGGATGTAGTCATGGATCCGGCCCTTGTGGATAGCATCGGCGTCTTTGTGGGTGTGGCCGTTACGTTGGCCATCGGCAGCTATCTTATTGGCGATAATCCGGTCTATCGCTGGGTGCTTGCGCTGCTGGTGGGAGTCGGGACGGGATACGGTCTCGCCATTGCTGTAAATTTCCTACGTATCTGGTTCGTTGATATGCAGGTTGGCACGTTGCCTTTGCTCGTCGCTGTGCCGCCTCTGGTGTTGGGTGTGCTGCTCTGGTTCAAAATATCGCCCAGGCTGTCGCCGGTGGGGAATTTCTCCATGGCTTTCATTCTGGGGGTCGGTGGTGCAGTGGCCATCACCGGAGCACTCCTTGGAACTCTGCTACCTCAGATGGCTGCAACGGGAGCCGGAGTTTCGCTTCAGGGAGACGGTCTGGTTTCTCTGGTGGAGGGAGGCTTGATCCTTGTGGGGACCATCTTGGCGCTGCTTGTGTTCTCGCCGCGCGCCACCCATGCCAAAGGAGGCACACGTAATTTTCTACTCTGGGCACGTAAGGTGGGTCGGATCTTCATCATTGTGGCGTTGGCTGCGGCCTTTGCTGGCGCCATTACTTCGGGATTGACCCTATTCTTCGAACGGCTCTGGAGCTTTGTGCTCGCCATCTTTCCATCCTGAACAGGGGTTGATCTATGGTCGATGAACATACCATCGAATCCGTCCTTATAGCCGACTGTGGCACCGTTGTCACCAAGCTGCTGCTGCTGGAACGTGTTGAGGCTAGCTACCGCTTTGTGGCTCAGGCGCAGACTCTCACGACCCTTAACCCACCGTGGGGCGATCTCAGCACGGGGGTGATCCACGCTATCGAGGAACTGGAGGAGGTTACCGGACGTACCATCTATGCGGGTGGACACGTGCTCACCCCTCGTGAAGGTTTACAGGGTGTGGACGCCTTCGTGGTCATCCTCAGTGCCACGGAGCCACTGCGCCTCATCCTGGCGGGTTTGGTACGGGAAATGAGTCTGGAGAGCGCCCGGCGTGCAGCTTCCTCGACCTACACCAGTGTCGAAGCGATGCTCTCACGTGAGGGGAGCCTTCAAAGTCCTGAGGAGGCCTGGGCGCGAAGCGTGCGCGATACAGCGCCGGACATGGTCTTACTTGTCGGGGGTGTTGACGGCGGCGCGAGCCGCCCCATCATGGAGCTTGCTGATGCCATAGCGCTGGGTACCTCCATGCTGGAGAGTGAGCGCCGCCCGGTTCTGATCTATGCGGGGAACGCCAAACTGCGCTCGCGGATTACCAAGTTGCTTGGAGATATCACCACGGTGGAGGTGGTCGACAACGTTCGCCCGACGGTGGATGTGGAACACCTGGGACCGGTACAGGAGCTGCTGGAGCGATTCTTCATTGACGAGCGGCTTCTGGCGGCTCCTGGTGCCGATGCGCTGGCGGCGTGGAGTGGGCTGACTTTGCAGCCAACCGCCACTGCCTTTGGACGGGTTGTGGAGTACCTCTGGCACCATGAAGATAACCCCGAACGTGGTGTCCTGGGCGTTGACCTGGGCGCGGCCAGCACGACTGTGGCTGCCTGTTTCGATGGTCAGCTTTATCTTTCTGTATTGGGAGAGCATGGCGTGGCTTACGGCCCTCTCGCCTGGCTCAAGAACAACGACATTGTGGACCTCATGCGCTGGCTTCCCGAGGATTTGGAAGAGGAGCGCGTGCTCTCGATGTTGCACAATCGAGAGCTGCGCCCCTGGACCATCCCCCAGGAACTTCAGGATCTCTGGGTGGAGCAAGCCGTGGTACGGGAGATGTTAAGGTCAGCAGTGGGCCTGGCTCGTACCACCTGGGATCCGGGTTCGGCTACCCAGGGCACTGAACCCGAGCTAATGCCTCGCTGTGATCCCATCCTTGTCTCTGGTGGGGGTATCGTTCATATGCCCCGTCCGGGGCAGGCTCTTCTGGCTGTCCTCGATGGCATTCAGCCGGTAGGGATCTCCACGATGCTTCTGGATGTGAATCGGGCCGCTCCCGCGCTGGGAGCTGTGGCCGGTATCAAACCTCTGGCGGCGGCATCTGCTCTGGAGATGGGAACTTTGACTTCACTGGGAACGATTATCTCGCCGGTGGGCACTGCGCGTCTGGGTGATCCCGTACTTAAAATGAAGATAGTTTACGAGGACGAGACGGTACTGAACGTTGAAGCCAACTATGGTGACCTGGAGATCTGGCCCCTTCTGCCCGGGCAACGGGCTACGCTGGAGATCAGGCCCAGTCGTCGCTTCGATATTGGCTTTGGGCCTGGTAGAGGGGGGAAGATTCAAGCCCTTGGTGGGTTGGTTGGTTTGGTCGTCGACGGTCGCGGCCGTCCCCTGACCCTCCCAGACAACGCCGAGACGCGTCAGAAGCTGTTGCGTCGCTGGGTGTGGGACGTGGGAGGCTGAGATGTTATTACCGCACACTGTCGTCAATCCACTGGCACGCGTTGAGATCCGTCGGTTTCTCGATAAACCGGGCGAGGTTCTGGTCCAGGCCGGAGATCAGGTAGAACCTTTCCAGATCGTCGCGCAGGCCCAGCAGCCGCCCGATTTTCACATTGTCAATGCTTCGCGCATCCTTGGGCTTCCACCCAAGAAGGTGCGTGCTGCGCTGAAGGTAGAGGTAGGGCAGCAAGTCTCGGATGGGGATGTGCTGGCTTCGCGCGGAGGCCTGGGCGGGCGCGTCTGCCGGGCCCCCTTTGACGGTCTTATCACCGGTTATGGCCGGGGGCGGTTGTTACTGGAAGCTCCGGCGGAAGAGTTGCAGATCGACGCTCTTGTACCGGGCACGGTGGTTCAGGTTTGGCCGGGACGAGGCGTCCTCATTGAGACTCAGGGCGGTTACATCCAGGCGGCCTGGGGAAACGGTAAAGAGGCCTTTGGCGTTTTGCGCGTTGTCGTGCGCAGGCCCCGTCATCCCCTCCGTGCCAGACGATTGGATGCATCAGCTCAAGGGGCCATTGTGGTCGCCGGGTCGGGATTGGACGAGGAGGCCCTCGAACAAGCTATTGAGATGCAAGTTCAAGGTATTATCCTGGGTGGCGTCCCGGTTTCCCTTCTGCCTCGCTTGCAAGAGGTCGATTTCCCCGTCATCGCTACGGAGGGCGTGGGCTCAATCACTATGTCGAAGGCCGCCTTCAAGCTGCTAAATTCCCTGGATGGACGGGAGGCTGCCATCAGTGGACGGCTGGAGTCCCGCTGGAACCGCAACCGTCCTTTTGTGGTGGTTCCCATGCCTTCGGAAATGGGGGCTCCCATCAATCCCGAGGTTCCTCTGGAGGTTGGAAGCCGCGTGCGGGCGCTGCGCCGTCCCTATCTGGGAATGTCGGGTACGGTGACCGATATGCCTCCGGGTACGGTTTCTCTTGAGACTGGCGCCCGGGTTCACGGGGTCTTTGTGGACTTCGAGGGGGATGAGGTCTTTGTTCCCTACGCCAATCTGGAGTTACTGCTGTAGTTGACTCTTTCAGAGACGGATTCTTGTGTGAATTATTTTTCTGTGGTATAGTTTTTTTATGATGGGTATAGCGATATCTTTCTTCGAGTAAAGGAGATAGCCCATGTCTGATGACCTGCGCGATGCATTTGGTGACGATATTTTCATGGAGGACGAGGAAGAGGTTATCGCGGAAGAGGAGGGAGAAGCGCAAAATCGCACCTTCCTTATCGTTGCCGCAATTCTCGGTGGATTGCTCTTGTGTGCCATCGTGGTCTTCGCGATATGGGCGCTGGTGATCAATCCTCAGATGCAGACTCAACGGCTGGAGCAAAATGCCGCCATTATGGCTACGAATACGGCTATTGCTATAGCGGGAGCTACGGAGGAGGCGACGCCGACCGAGGAAGTGGAAGAGGAGGAGGCGACGCCGACGCCCAGGCCGACGGCAACCCCGACCCGGGTGGTGGGGCCCACGAATACCCCTACACCGATGAGCACCGTTGCGGGAGAAACGGGTGAGGGCGAGACCGGGGAAGAAGGGGAGGAGGGTGAGCCTACCGAACCTACGTCCACCCCACGTCCGCCGCGGAGGACAGCCACGCCTACCCGGACGCCGCGTGCTACCTCTACACGGGGCACTGGAACGGGAAGCACCGATGCTACACCCGATACCGGTCTGGGAGAGCTAATCCTCGTCATTGCAGCGGGGCTGCTCATCGGCCTTATGATCCTCGCGCGACGGTTGCGTAGGACTTGACCTTTTTTCGACGTCCTCAGAGCGGGACATGGGTTTACTTAACCCATGTCCCGCTTCTATTTTATATTTTAGCTTGCTACGTAGGTCAACCCGGTTATAATAGCGTAGATTATTGCAAGGGAGGGTAGCATGCCAAGCCTGTGCGGTAAGGGTGTGTGGCTTGCACATTCTTACGATCTCCAACGTGCTGTGGAGATGGCGACAAAAATCGAGGCCTCTCACCTGATGGTTAAGGTGGGGCATGGCCCCCATTACTTCCCGGAGATCGCGCGCCAGTTGTTGCCAAGGGGGCGCTCTCTGGGGTTCCAGCCTTTGGCTTGGGTGCACATTACCGATCGTGCTCCGCAGGCGGCACTGTACGCTATTCGAAATGCTGTGGATCTTGGGTACCAGGCCGTGATCCTCTTCTTAGGTGAAGCTCTCGTTACTGCGAACCAGATGCAACCCCTCGTCCAGGCATTGGAAGATGCCGATCTTCCCCAGACCGATCTCATTCTGGCTTCTCCGCCACTCCCCTATCTTCCGGATCGTCAGGCATTGGAAGTGCTAGCACCTCTCTGTCAAGGGGGCTGGATGCCTCTTTGCTTTCCGGCGTGGGGGACTGCGCCCGAACACCTCGTCGATCGCGACGTCTATCAGGCGCTCAGCGATCTCAGCCTTTTGTGGGGGGCGACGCCGGCAGTCTATCCTGTGCTTTCGCCTTTGCAGGGTAAGAGAGATAGCTCGCCCATTCTGCCGGAGATGATGATCCCCTGGGTTGAAGGTATCATTCGACACGGCGTGGACTTTTTCAGTGTTTATCATGCTGCCGTGACGGAGAAGGCTCTGTGGCCTATCTTGCAGGCTGCGGGTGTCTCCTGTCAGACTGAGCCGGTGACGTCGGAGGATGATCTGACCGAGTCGGTCGCTGCTGTGCCGCAACCGGTTTACGTGACGGTGACGACGAGTGATACGGTCTGGGGTTTGATCTCTCGTCATGGAGTGACGAAGCAGCAGTTCTGGCAGTGGAACGCTCACCTTTGGGATAGCCGTGGGTTACCTCGGGATGCCGATTACCTCCAGGAAGGCTGGCGGGTACGGGTTAAATGACGGCTGCATTGAAATTGCCTTTATTCCCGGCTATGGTATAATTTTCAACTGCCGCCGTTGTGTTGTGACGGCGGCAGATTTTTGAGGAGAAAGTGATTATGAACCTAGTAGAATCCCTAGAACGCCAAATGGCAAAGCCGAATCCGAATATCCCGGAATTACGCACGGGAGACACAGTGAAGGTCCACGTGCGTATTGTTGAAGGGGATCGCGAGCGTGTTCAGCCTTTCCAGGGTACCATCATTCGCATGCGTAAGGGAAGCGTCAATACCAATTTTACCGTGCGTCGAATTGGAGCCCACGGAATCGGTGTGGAACGCACATTCCTGTTGCATTCTCCCCGTCTTGAGAAGGTGGAGGTTCTGCGACATGCAAAGGTGCGCCGAGCTCAGCTCTACTATTTGCGCGAGCGCCGTGGCAAGGCCGCACGGCTCAAGGAATTGCGGAAGTAGTTAACTTCCCCGCTTTTCCATCCCACCGGAAATGCGATCTCTCATTGGCATTACAGGGCGGAAGGATACTTCCGCCCGTTTGCTTAATAGCCCCATGTACTCTGTGGGGCAGACCTACGTCCGCGCCATCCAGCGCGCGGGCGGTGTACCTCTTATCGTTCCCCCCGTATTGAAGCCGGAAGATTGGACCCTGCTCCTGCAGCGTCTCGACGGTCTACTCCTCACGGGTGGTGAGGACATTGGCCCTGTCCATTACGGCGAGAGGCCCGAGGCCTGGATGGGGGGTGTGGACCTGGAGCGTGATGCTTCGGAGTTGGGGTTAGTGAGACAGGCCCTGGAGCACAAGATTCCTCTCCTTGGTATTTGTCGGGGGCATCAAGTGCTGAACGTGACCCTGCGGGGAACCCTATATCAGGATCTTGCTGCACAGCTGCCCGGTGCGTTGGAACATGCGCTTGTTCCCGGTCGCCCCATGGAGCGTGTCGTTCACGCTGTGACCGTGGATCGGGACAGTCGGCTGGCGGAGATTTTGGGTGGTACAGAGTTTGGAGTGAATAGCGCTCACCACCAGGCGGTACGCACGCCCGGGGAAGGGTTGGTGGTAGTGGCTCAGGCCCCTGACGGGGTTGTAGAGGCCACGGAGATGCCGGACCATCCCTTCTGCGTGAGTGTGCAATGGCACCCTGAGGCGATGGTGAAGGTCGATCCGACGATGCTTCCGCTCTTCGAAGCGTTCGTGGTCGCTGCGATGCAGGCCCGTTGAGCGAAAGCAAGAATGCGACAACGCGGCAGATTCCAACTGCCGCGTTGTCGCATTCTGCTCTGTAAGCGACGAGTGTTTACTCGACCTCGGGGGAACTGCCCGAGAGAGGTCGGCCCTGTTTGAACGCTTCCAGTTGTGCTTCCATCTCCAGGCGACGGGCCTCCGCTGCTGTCTGGCCTTCCTCGATCAGGTGTTCTACGTATTCCTGGATCTGTTCCTGGAGTTCAGGGCCGGACGAAGGAGCGAGCAGTAATCCCAATCCTCCACCAGTCACGAGCCCCAGCATCAGTCCACCCAGGAATGAAAGCGTTTTGCGCATGTTTCTCCTCCCTTTTTGTATTCATGTATTCTTGTGTTGCGGTCTTCGAAATAGTGATTGTGGAACTAAAAGGACGACGCATAACGATCGACATAGGGCGCAGAGGTCCGATGAACCGTTTCTATGATCCAATTATACTTAATTCCGGTAAGTAGGCAATGTCCATAATTTGACTCCAGGTCACTCTGTTGTATTGTATATTCATGTTCCTCAAATCCTTATCAGGCAGAGAGTCTCCCACTCGAAAGGATGAGTGTTATGGTACGCTTGCATCAACCTAAGCCCGAACGTAACAGCAAACGAACTATCGTTTTTGTGGCCTTTGAAAGCGAATTCGCACCTGTAGGTGGTCTGGCTGCGGTCATGAAAGCATTGCCCCGGCATATGGCTCGCCTTGCGACGGGGGAAGAGGTCTTTACTATCACGCCGCTTTTCAAGCAAATCACCCGCTGTCACGATCGACGTTGGTCTTCTCTGGAAGATACAAAGCGAACGTACCGTGTTCGCTTTGGGGGGGATTATTACTCATTGCGTATCTTTCGTCACGTTGATGAGGAGGGTTTCACGACTTATCTTCTCGACGCCGATGAGTTTTTCAACGCACCGTGCGATTGTGGGAATCCACCTGCTCCAGAGACACCGTGTAATCCCTATACAACCCCAGGACATCCCGAGCAACTTCTTCAGGATGCTCTCTTCTTCTGTGCAGCCATCCCCAAGGCGCTGGTGGCGCTCGGAAAGACGGAGAACCTTATTCTGAGTCTTCAGGATTGGCAGAGTGCGCCCGCAGCCCTCACGGTGAAGACGGAGCCTTCTATCATGTCGGCAGCTTGTGTTCTCACCCTCCATAATCCCTACGATACTTCCATGTCCAATGTGGACGTGGCGAAGATCTTCTCGCGCCGCCAGCTACCCGGCTCTACCGTATTGACGACGATGTTGCCCTTCGTCGACGGTCCGGTCTGCACCGTCTCCGAGAACTTCGCGGCGGAATTGACCGACGATCCCCTGCATAACACTGTCTACGCGCCCCATTTACAGGAGTATTTCCGCGAAAAGGGCGTTGTGGGCGTTAACAATGGTCTCTTTGCGGCGCCAGATCTCTCTCTGGAGGCCCTTGAGGCCGCTGAGAGGGGGGACTATGCTCCATTGCTGGCAGAGAAAGCAGAGCGTCGTGAGGCCCTCATCGCAGTGTTACAATCTTACCAGCCTCAAGAGGCTTGGGGAACACTCTCCGGCCTCGATACTTTCGAAGGTCCTATCTTTATGCTCTCCGGTCGGGACGATCCGCGCCAGAAGGGTTACGATTTAGCAGCGGCAGCCGTTCGTCGCCTGAAGCCAGGACGCGCGAAGTTTGTCTTCTCTCCTATTCCCGGCGCTGAAGGGTTGGAGGGCTTGAGATTCCTGAAGGATCTGGCGGAAGAGCGTCGTGGTGAGGTGAAGGTTTTTCCCTTCCGTATGGAACAGGGGTACGGTGAGCTCCAGCGGGGAAGTTCCTACATGGTGATGTGTTCTTTCTATGAACCCTTCGGCAGCGCGACGGAGGGTTACGCTCACGGAACTCCCATAGTGGCACGAGCTGCAGGAGGATTGGTACAACAGGTGGCTCCTTGTCCTGGAGGGTCTCTGAGCCGTGCCGTTCTGGACCGTGTGGTACGGTTCCATGCCCGCCAGTCTCCGCCGACAGGTTTCCTCTTCCGTGAACCCGATCTTCCTTACGAAACGCTCATCGAGGGGTGGCGAGCTATCGTTGCCTGCGATTACGAGCCTGGCGAGCGCCTCACACAACGCACGGGCCTTCAGCTCTTCGATGCCATGGTCCGGGAGGCGACGTGGGCCTTTGAAGACGCCATCGATCTCTATAACCATGAGCGCCATGAGTATGCCCAACTCATCCTCAATGGCTTCGATATGCTCAAGGTCTTTTCTTGGAAGCAGGCGGTGCGGGAGTACCAACGTGTGTATGATCTGGTTTCTGTCTGACAATAGTATCGTTTTTTAGAGATCTGGGGTTGTAAGCGTATGCGTGCAAGTCGTAAGCCTCTCTTGGCCTGGTCGCGGGGATGGTTCTTTGTTACCCTGCTTTTGCTATCACTGGCGTGCAAACTTTTCGATGATATGCCCGATCTGGGCATATCACGCGAGCAGAGATCCCCCCTCCCTCAGGATGCCGGGCTCTCGCGGTCTCAGCCTTATCCTCATGATCGCCTCCTTGAGACAGGTATCTGGGAGGTGCGTATTCTTGATGTTGTACGGGGTGGTGAAGCATGGGATTTGTTGGCTCCTGCGAACTCTAATAACGAGGCGCCGCCCGAAGGCTGGGAATACGTCATGGTTAAGGTCTGGATTCAATGCACGGCTGGTGATGATGATGAGCATTTCTTTGGCGCCTGGCTGACGGGCGATCTGGGTGTTGAATACGTCGGTTTCGATGCCGTCCCGCCCGGCCCCCAACTGGAGAGGAGGCTTGACACCGGGGAGGTATCAGAGGGTTGGGAGGTTTACCTCCTTCCCGAGAACGAGGGGAACCTGATACTCGTCATCCGGTCCCTGGGGGAATCGGGTGACACACCTAATCCGCCTTACTACCTCGCTGTGGATCCCGGGGCGCATATCCTCGTGGATCTGGCGTTGGATGAGATCGCGCCTACGACGGCCGGAACTGTACTAACTCGCTCCCTCGAACTGGGACAGATGGCAACAACCGAGAATTGGCAGATCAAGGTGGAGCAGGTTATCTGGGATGATGAGGCCTGGGAACTGCTCCTGGATGCTAATCAGTTTAATGATCCGCCCGCGCAAGATAAGCGCTATTTGCTTGTTTCGGTGTGGGCCCGCTATATTGGTGTTGAAGAGGGCCCGGTTCGTGCCTATACCTACCAGTTTAGTCTCCTGGGTAGTGATCAGATTCTATACAATCCCCCGGCTCTGGTTGAACCGGAGCCGGAACTCAACGTCTCCCTCTACCCGGGTGGCGAAGCCGTTGGTTGGGTAGCGTTGGAGGTGGATCGTTTTGCAGAACGTCCCCTTCTGGTCTTCGAGCCCTCTTACTCCGATGAAGAGACGCGTTACTTCGCGCTGCAACCGTGAGAGGGTTTGGCTCTGTTTGCGCTCTTGACCTCTACGTGTTGGCGACCATAATCGCAGTATGTACCGATACGCGATTCTGATCATACTGGCTTTGCTGCTTCTGGGGGCATGTGCTGAGCTTCCGGTGCCAGCCCCCCTCCATCCTCTCGCGGGCATGACTGCCACGCCCACGGTAACAGCGTCACCTACTGTGACACCATCGCCCTCACCCACACCTTCACCTACACCTACGCCGACCCCCCAACCTGCCGAGCTCCTGGCGCGCGCCGAACGCGCCTATGAGGTGGGTGATTGGGAGAGCGCTCAAGTGCTTTATGAGCGCCTGCTACCTCTCTCCTCCGTGCCACAGGAACAGGCGATCGAGGCGGCTCTGGGCCTGGGTAAGACCCTCATCGCCAGAGAGGCCTTCACCACCGGGGTGACACTACTGGAGGACGTGGCGTCCACCGTGCCGGATTCTCCCGCAGCGAGCGAAGCCCAACTCCGCATGGCCGATGCGTACATGCAGATGGGACGTTCTGAGGATGCAGTACCTCATTATAGGGCGGTCCTTGCTGCCCAGCCTATTCTGGCGCCCTATGCTCACGAATGGCTGGGAGATGCTCTCTTCGCCTCAGGTATCTACACGTCGGCCTTGAACGCCTATACGGAGTCTCTGACACTCGCACTCACACCCTCACGTCAGGTTTTTCTCTGGGAGAAGATCGCTCTAACCCATGCGGCCCGCAATGATTACGCGGAATCTCTGGCTGCTTACGATACCATCTTGTCGATTGCTCAGCTTCCCTTTTACCGGGCTCGCATTGCCTATCAGGCTGCCGAGACAGCCCGAGCCTTCGGCGACGACGAGGAGGCATTGCGCCGCCTCCGCGAGATCATTGTGAGTTATCCTGAGGAAGAGGAAGCCTACGCTGCGTTGGTGCAGCTGGTGGAAGTTGGCGAACCGGTGGATGATCTCCTTCGAGGTAAGATCGATTACTATGCTGGGGCCTACGGTCCTGCTGTACAGGCCTTCTATCGCGTCATCAACGGTGACCCCGATCATACGGGCGAACCCCATTACTTTGCGGGTCTCTCCTATCTGGAGGCCGGAAGTCCACAGTTGGCTCTGGGGGAGTTCGAGATGCTCATCGAGACCCATCCTGATGATGCCTACTGGGGGAGTAGCTGGATAGGTAAGGCGCGATCCCTGTTGGCT
>JBNGDR010000024.1:0-12787 GCA_049975685.1 Anaerolineae bacterium | reverse complement strand
AGCTAGCTCTGGCCGGTCTCCCCATGGCCCAGGGGCCCATTGGCCACGGGTGACCGCGCCAGCCTGTTTCCATAACTCAGATGAAACACAGCTATTTCAGTTCAGCCAACGTTACGTCTCGCGCCGTAGGGCCGCCCTGTCGCGCTGGATGGTGCGCTGGCTGACGCCCAACGCGCGGGCCAGGTCGGCGGTGGAGGGCGCCGCCCCCTGCGTCTGGGCCTCTTCGAGCAGGCGGGTAAGACGCGCCCGGCGTAGGGCGATGGCTCCCTGGGCCCGCTTCAGCGCCGCGTCGGCAGGCCCGGCGTCCACGGTCCAACGGACGCGCAGTGGATCGCCGCCCCGCACGGCGGGCAGGTTGACGGACTGGACGTCCTGGTCCTGGGGTGGGGCAATATCCCGCGCACGTAACTCCCCCATCAGACGGCGCATGGTGGGATTGCGGTGGAAGAAGGCCTGGCGGGCCTCTTCGTCCTGGAGCGCTGCTGCGCTCTCCAGCAGGTATTCGTAGGCCCGCCTGAAGTAATCCTGAGCCTGTTCCTCGCAACCGTTCGCCACGAGAGCCATCGCGTGGGCGTAGCAGATCTCGGGGATGACCTCGTTGCTTACGTCACCCTGCGCCATGGATATCATAGCCTGCCGGGTTAGTGCCAGCGCCTTGTCAGGCCGCTCTAGCCCCAGGTAGGCCAACCCCTGGTAGGCCAGCAGCTCGGGCACAAAGGCCAACTCCCCCAGCCGTTCACTGAGCGCGTGGGCCTGACGAAACCGATTCAAGGCCGCCGCGTGCTGACCATCCACCCACAAGGCATACCCCAGGATGGTCAACGTGGCGGCCTCCCAGTTAGATTCCTTGTGATCCCGGAAGCAACTCAGCGCCTGTCGGGCGACGTGAACTGCCCCGGATGCCCGTCCATCGTCATGATAAAGCATGCTACTGGCGAAGTTATAGCGATTGATGGCAATCCGCACAGGATCGCCCAGCCGCTGGCTGACCTTGTAGGCCTGAGCTATGCGGCGCAAACTCTCCTCCGAACGTCCCAGATAGTTCTGAATCAGCGCCACGCCTTCCAATGTCACCGCTTCCCAGCGCTCCAGGCCCAGGTCCCGCCAGAGGCTTAGTTCCTCTCGCGCGATCTTCAGTGCTTCGCTCAAGACGTTGGTGTAGGTGCATAGAACGCGCAGCCCTCGTAAGGCCGCCGCCAGATCGTAACGCAGACCATGTTCCAGCGCCACCGCATGAGCCTCGTGCAGACATGATCTGGCCCGCTCGTAGCGTCCCTGATATAGTTGGCTCGTGCCCCGGAGGATGAGAACGCGCGCGATACCGTAGTGTAGACCATTCTCACGGGCCAGGTTGAGGGCGCGTTCCGCGTTCCTCGCGGCATATGTACCCTGACCAAGCTGCTGGTGGGCGTCGATCAAAACAAGGAGCGCCTCTAGCTCCATCTCCGGCTCCTTGATCTCACGAGCCGCCATCAAGACCTCGGCGGCCAGTCGCTCGGCAGCGATGGCGTCGCGCAGACCTAGGGCCAGCTTGGCAGATCGCAACTGTACCCTCGCAGGGGAAGGAGAGTCCTGGGAACGTTCATGAGCCAGAAGTGTGGCTGCGCGTTCGTAGTCCTCTACAAAGAGAGCCAGGTCTATTTCCAGGAGATGGAGATCTCCGGTGGGCGTGTCGTTACGCCTGTGCAGCTTCTCGATGGCCGCACGCACACGCTCCATCTCACCCCGTATCAGAGCCTTTCGGGCCTGGTGCAGGAGTCGGGGTGCCGTGTCTGCGTCGACGCCGGAAAGCGCGGTCTCGCCCGTGGCGTAGGGTGCCGTCTGGATGGCCTGCGCCAGGGCCTGCGTCGCCGGTTCGGGTTCGATGCCCATCTCGTCGAGCGCTAGGGAGACGTAACGCTCATACGAAGCCAGGGCCGCGCCCCGCCGCCCCAGCGCCTGGTAGGCGCGCATGAGGGTGCGTAGAGTGCGTTCGTCGAGGGGTTCGCGCTGCACCAGCCGTTCTGCCACTGGCAGCAGTTCCTCAAACCGCCCCTGTTGCCAGAGTGCGTCGCAGGCGCGTTGGGCGAGATCAATGTATCGGAGGTAGAGGGCTTCCCGCTCCTCCAGCAGCCAGTCATCGTATACCCCTGCTAACAGATCCCCCCGATAGAGCGCCAGCGCTTTCAGCCACCTCTCCAGGTCGTCGCCTCCGGTAGCCTGGATGAAGGCCTCCACGTCCAACCACCGGGATTGGGGGGGGAACTCCAATGTCTGCGGCGTCGCCTCCACGGGCAGTTCCGGCAGCCACTGCCGTATCTGCCACAATCGATGGCTCAGTCGTTTGCGCCCCTGGCGCTCGGTTACGTCGGGAAAGAGCCGGCCGGCCAACTGCTCGCGGGCCCAGAGCTGTGGATGGAGGAGCAGTGCCGCCAGCACCCCCTGAACACGGTAGGGCGGGGCGGGCAGAGGTTCGCCTTCCAGCCTGACCGTGAATTCACCGAAGAGGTAGAAGCGCAAGGGAAGGGAAGACGGTGATCCCTGAGCGTCAGGTTGAACAGCAGCAATCCAGGTCACACAGCACCTCCCTTTGGAAATACCGGGACCCGGGACCCGGGACCCGGGATCGGGGGATTGACTGAAGAACGGGCGTAGATTGTGCTGTCACGGATATCTCACCAGGAATTCATCAAAGACGAACGTGGCTCCATCCCCTTCGCTCATGCTTATCGCTATGCCTGCATCACCGCTTGAGAGCGTATCGTCAATGAAGGAATCCACCAGCCGCTGGTTGATGAAGAGATCGAATCGGCTCCCCACGGCCTTGACTCCCAGTGTGTTGACTTGACCTGGGCGAATGACGTCACTCTCGGTCCAGGCTACCAACGTCTGCCATTCTTCGCCTTCCCTCAAGCCGAGCGTGTAGCGCTGAGTATCACAGACCTTGAATCGATAGTAATCCCCTTCTTCGGTCTGGCGGAAGATCAGGACATAACAAGCGTTCGTTGGGCCTGAAATCCGCTGAGCGTCTACCGAGATGTAGAAATCATCAGGTGGCTCTATGGGAGTAGTCCAGTATATGAAACTTTTGTAGATGTCATCGATTTCCCAGATGTATTTCCCATCTTCTATCTTGGCGCTACCGGCCCACCAATCATTGTCTTGCGTTCCACTCAACCAGCTGTTGAGATTCGTGTCGAAGGTGTCCCGCAAGATATAGGGCTTCCTCAGCACGAAATCATCAAACTCAAAGGTCGCCACCTCGCCTGCGTTCATACTTATGGCCAGGCCCGCATCTCCGCCGTTCAGAGTAGCATCGGTGACGGAGCCGACAGTGTGATCGTTGATGAAGAGATCGAATTGATCACCTATCGCCTTGATAGCCAGCTTATTGGCCTCACCTGGACGGATGAGATCACTGCTGGTCCAATCGATCAACTTTTGCCATTCATCCTCATACTGCAAGTCGAGCGTGTATAGCTGGGTGTCGCAGACCTTGAACCGGTAATAATCTCCCTCTTCGGTTCGGCGGTAGACCAGGGCATAACAGGATGTCGTCGGTCCCGCAATGCGTTGGGCATTGACGGAGATATAGAAATCATTGGGCGCCTCTATAGGCGTAGACCAGGATATGAACCCTTTGTAGGTTTCATCGACCTCCCAGACATATTTCCCGCCGGTGATGCGCTGGCTACCGGACCACCAATCGCTGCTGTGAGAACCTGTGGCCCATCCGCTACTGTCTGAATCGAAGGTGTCTTGAAAAATGTTGGCTGATAATGTCGTGGGGAAAAAGGGTGTGGACGTGGGTATGGGTGTCGGGGATGGCGTCGATGTGGGCGTGGAGGTCGCCCTGGGGGTCGCGGTTGAGGCCCCGATACCGACTCTGGGGGTAGTCGTCGCGGTTGCGGTTCCTGTTCCTGTGTCGGCCGGCGTCGCCCATTTCCAGCCTGCCAGGGCGATGATGCCCAATATCAGCAGGATCACCACAGCGAACGCGGCCCAGCCCCACACGGGTATTCTCTTCCACCACCTTGGTTTCGGCTCAGAGGCGGGTGTCCTTCCCGGCGGGGGTGATGGCGCGAAGCGCTCTGTCATTGGAGGGGGCGATTCTGATGGTGCTGCCTGCGTCAGCGCGGCTAACATCGCCTGCGCGCTCTGAAAGCGGCGCTCAGGTTGCATCTCCAACGACTGCATAATCGCGGTCTCTGTCCTGACGCTGACGGTGGGGCGTAGTGTGCGCACCGATCTCAACAGATGAGGATTGATAATACGTTGCGTTACCGTAGGCGGTGCCTGTCCCGTCAGGGCGTGGTAGATCGTTGCCCCCAGGCCGTAGATGTCGCTCCGGGTATCGGTGTGGCCTGCCTCGGTATCGTATTGCTCCGGCGGCGCGTACTCCGGTGTTCCCACACCCCGGATGGCCGTGCGCGTTACCGGATCGTTGGGGTTCCAGAGCTTCACCAGGCCGAAATCCACCAGCACCGCCTGTCCCTGGGGCGTGATGATTACATTCTGCGGCTTGAGATCCCGGTGCAGTACCCCCTGGTGGTGGCAGTAGAGCAACGCGGTCAGCAATTGCCCGGCCCAGGTGAGTACCTGCACTTCGTTCAGCGCGCCTTCCCGCTCAATGCGAGCGGCGAGGCTTTCTCCCTCCACGAACCTCATGATGAGATAGGATTTGCCACCCTCTTCGAAGTAATCGCTCACTTTCACCAGGTGAGGGTGGTCGAGGCGTGCCAGGATCTGGGCCTCCTGTATAAATTGGTGACGGAGCCGGCTCAGCATGGTGGCATCCAAGCCTGGCTGGGGCACCTGCTCCTTGGCGGCCAGGGGGATGTTAAGACGCGTGTCCCAGGCGCGGTAGACGGCGCCCATCCCGCCCCGGCCCAGCAGCGACACGATACGATAGCGATTCTGTAACATCTGCCCGGTAGTCAGGGGCATGAATTCTCCTTGGAAATATGGTTAGTGGTAAGCAGAGAGCGGTAAGCAGGAAATGTACTGGAGGAAAGTGTAGCATAAGGTAACGTAGAGGACAACCCCCCTGAGTTATCACTAAGACATTTCTTGTTCCTGCTTTGGGGGATTGCCAGATCCCCCAATTCTTTTACGGACTTTCAGATCCGAGGCGGACGATCCGAGGAGACAGGGGATCCTACGCGCGTGGTTGTTTCTCCAGCGCGAAGGGGAGGATGATGGTGAAGGTGCTCCCGCAACCCACCTCACTTTCTACGTGCACCTGACCGCCAAAGACCTCCACGATCTCCTTCACCAGCGCCAGCCCCAGCCCCACCCCACCATAACGCCGTCGGGCGGAGCCATCCACCTGATAGAAGCGATCGAAGATGCGGTTGAGATGGTCTTCAGGAATTCCGACGCCTGTGTCTTCTACTTCCAGAATAGCGTACTTTGCATCAAGACGCTCTAATCTGAGGTAGATCTCTCCACCTTCCTTCGTGAATTTGAGAGCGTTACCGATAAGATTATCCAGGATGCGCCGCAGATAGGTGGGCGAGCCTAACACCGGAGGCAGATCTGACTCGATCGTTGTGTGAAGCTTGATCCCTGTGCGCGCTGCCGCCACGCTGAAATCCTCACCGGCCGCCCGCGTCAGTTCATCCAGGCGGACTGGTCGGGTGGGCGGGGGATTCGCTTCCGCCTCAAGGATGAGCGTGATATCCTCCACCAGATCACCCAACATCCGCGCGCGACGCGCAATGATGGAGACCGGTTTTCTCTGCTCCGGTCGAACCTTGCCCAGTTGATTCGTGTTCAGCATTTCGGCGTAGCCCCGGATGAGGGCCAGGGGGGTACGCAGCTCGTGAGAGACGTTCTGAATGAACTGGCTCTTGAGGCGATCCAGCTCTTCCAACCGCGAGACGGCGGCGGAGAGCTCCTCGGCGTGCCGTCGTACCTCACTCAGGAGACGCAAGCGCTCTGCCGTCGTGCCCAACTGCCGTCCTACGGCCTCAACCAGGGCGATCTCGGTTTCGGTCCAACGCCGACGCTTTTGATCCGCCACACTTAACCCGCCAACGCACTTTCCCTGGGCCACAATGGGCACGGTTATCGAAGCCTTAACATCGAAGCGATTAAAGAACTCCAATTGGAAATCATGGGAGGGATTGTGGGAGACCGCCTGCCAATCATTGACCACCACCGCACTCTGGAATATCAAGTCGGTGCCTGCCTTATCACGCAGTCTGGAAGTCCTCACTTCCGGGGGGAATCCCCGAACAGCAATGCGGTTACCCACCCAGATGATGCCCTGATCCAATCCCAGCGCGTGCAAGGTGCGATCCAGCGCCGTCTCCAGGAGGTCCTGGAGTCCCGGCGCTACCGAGGTGGTGGCGATAACGGCACTGATGGCTTCCAGATGAGCCGCGCGACGCTGGACCTCCTCCTCGACCTGTTTGCGCTCGGTTATATCCTCGATGGCGGAGTCGAAGTAACGTACCTCTCCATGCCTCTCGTCGTATATCGCCCTTGCGGTCACTGAACCCCAGATCGGTACGCCGTCCAGCCGTATCATCTGTATCTCTCTTCCGGCGACGCTTCCCTTTTTCATAAGTGCATCCGAGAGATGTCGATATTCCTCGGGGTCAGCGTAGAGGTCGCAGACAGCGATCTGTTGCAGATCCTCCTGGGATTCGACGCCGAAGATGCGAAGGAAGGCCGTGTTGGCCGTCAGGAATTCGCCTCGGGGGCCCGGCGTGCTGCGATAGATACCGATGGGCATATTTTCCAGGAGGGCACGGTGCTGGGCCTCACTCTTCTGCCAGGCTTTCTCCACCCGCCGCCGCTCGGAGATATCCCGGGCGACGATGACCGTGTAAAGAGCATCGCTAAACTCGACTAACCGTACCGTCATCTCCACAGGCAAGGTCTGTCCGTCCTGACGCTGCAAGGTAGTCGTTAGGGTCAGCCCCTCCTCATCAACATCCTCCGTATAAGTGAGAAGGGCTTCGACCTCCTCGCGGGGCGCGGTAGATAGAAGATTGCCCAGCGTCATACCTAGTAGTTCATCGCGAGTATATCCCAACTGCTGGCAGGCGGACAGATTGACGTCAATGAAACGACCCGTAGAAACTTCTGCCGTGAAGATGGCGTCGTTGCTCTGGTCAAGTAAGGCCTTGAAACGTTCCAGCTCTGCCAGGCGACGCCGGAGCTGTGGATAATAACTCTTGCGGGCGGAGTGTGCACCCAGGCCGATGATTCTCTGGCGTAGCGAGTCCCAATCTTCGGATGGATCAGAGTGCCTGTTCATAAATCTTTTCGATATCTGTTTGTGTCGGTCGGCGAGGATTGGTCACGATACAGGCGTCCTGGATGGCCTTGCGCGCAAGTTCCGGGATCTCCTCTCGCTTCAATCCCAGATCTCCGAGGCTCTGATCGATCCCGACCGCTTTCCGCAGGGACTCAATATCCCTGATGAAGGTCTCCTTCTCCTTTCCGGGCGGGATCTCAAAACCCATGGCGCGTCCGAGACTCAGGTAGCGAGGGGTGACCTCCTCGAAGTTGAAGGCCACCACGTGTTCCAGGAGAAGGGCGTTCGCTTCCCCGTGGGGGAAGTCCAGGAATCCGCCCAGACTATGAGCCATGGCATGGACAGCTCCCAAACTTGCATTGGAGAAAGCCAGCCCGGCGTGCAAGCTCCCGAGCATCATCTTGCCGCGCATCTCAAGATCGTCCAGACGATCGATAGCCTGGGGGAGATAGGCGCTGATGAGTCGCACAGCCTCCAAGGCATGAAGATCCGTAATGGGAGAGTGAGCATTGGATACGAAGGCTTCGCAGGCATGGGTCAACGCGTCCATGCCCGTGCAGGCCGTGAGATAAGCATCCATGGTCGTGGTGGTGACGGGATCGATGAGGGCAACGTCAGGAACGACCGCCTTGCTGATAATGGCAATCTTGATCCGGCGTTGCCGGTCGGTAATAATGGCAAACTGGGAGACCTCGGCGGCGGTGCCCGCCGTGGTAGGGACACAGATAAGGGGTGGTGCTGGAATGGGTACGCGATCGACCCCTTCGAACTCCAGAATGTGGCTGTGGTTGGAGCTGACGATACCGATCCCCTTCGCGCAGTCCATGGGGCTACCTCCACCCACCGCGACGATGGCATCACAACTCTCCTGCCGGTAGAGATCCGCGCCGTCCATAACCTCCTTGGCGCGAGGGTTGGGTGTCACACCGGAGAAGAGGACGTGGGCCAGTCCCTCTTCTTGCAGACTGGCGATGACTTCCTCAGTCCAACCGGTTGCAATGAGACCCGGGTCGGTGACAATGAGGACCTTCTGGGCGCCGAAATGTCGCGCGTAACGTCCCACCAGCCGTCGAGCACCCGCGCCGAAGACGAATTCAGGAGCGACAAATTTCCGTAGTGGTATGGTGTCCCGGTTCTCTTGTTTCTCCATCATCGCCCCTCCCGTGAGGAAAGCCACGCTCGCGACTCGCTAGTTTTTCCCCATTCTTGTGCTCTTTTTGGAGAGCTTCTTATCGCTGTTTCTTTCGCAATGTTGGGTCGTGGTGATGCCTTCACTCAGTTTAGCATAAACCACAGCAAATTACAACTTACATGCTTCTACGTCGAAAGATGAAGTCTGAGCAAATGAGCGGTTCACAATTGACAGACACCCATCAACACCTACAATCATCGGCACCAGAGAGTGCCCGAGACGATATCTTTACGAGCACTTAGGAGAGCTCTATGACCCAGATTGAAGTGCGCCCTGCGACCCTGGACGACGTGTTGGCCATCACGGCCATCCACTGTAGTGATGTGGACAGGTGGCGGGATCCTACGACCCGCGAGGTTGTGGCCTATGAGGATCTGTCGCTCTACGGGCGCTGGCGTAACGGCGGCCCCTGGATGAGTGTCGAGAGCTGTGCAGTACATCTCAACGCCCTGCTACGGGCAGGCCACATCGCGTTGGTCGCTGAGATGGAAGGGGCGGTCGTAGGAGAAGCGGAGTACTACGTCAACGTGGAACCGGAGCCTTACACTGCATTTCATCTCTCCGTATTGTACGTCCACAGAGACTGGCAGGGGCGGGGCATAGGGGGGGCTTTATTGGAAGCGGGGCTGGAGCGGGCAAAGTCACTGCGCCTCCCACAGATCACGACCCAGCCTGACGAAGGATCCCAAGCTTTTTATGCCCACTTCGGTTTCAACCCCTGGCGGATGGGGCGGGAGATGCAGCTCCTCGCGCGGGGGGCGCCGCCCTTGGGCCTTCATCCGCTGGAGGTCGATGCCGGTCCGCCTGCGACGTTGGCGTTGCGCATAGGGCGCTACCAGTGCGGTGTGCAGGGATGGGAGGCTCTCTGGCCCACGCTCGTCCTGCCCGGATGGAGCGATCTGAGGCGGTGGGTATGGAGCGTGGATTTGGAGAATGGTCCGGCCATCCTGGGGTTACGGGAGCAGCTCACTGACGCTACACAAGCGGATGGTTACGCCTGGCTGCTTCCAGAGGTCGATCTGGCGCCCGCCGTGGCCGCGCTACGGGCTCTGGCCCACCTCCAGGGATTCGGAGCCGTCGATCTGCTCTTACCCTCGGCGGCACTCCTGGAACTCAGAGAGCGCTTCCGGTTGGATTATCAAAGCCGTGTCGAGATCTGGTTGCGAGCTCTTGAGTGACAGGGATGAGGCCAGGACCTCATCCCTCGTCGTCGTATAAGGCTCGCAACGATTACAGAAGCAGCCTTATTGTCGTTTGATATCTGAAGTGCGTTCCGAATGAACAGTGATGGCTATTTGGCGTATTCGACGGCGCGGGTCTCACGGATGACCGTGACCTTGATCTGCCCCGGATACTGCATGCCGTCCTCGATCTTGCGGGCGATGTCCCGGGATAGCCGCAAGGCTGCCAGGTCATCTACCTCGCCGGGTTTGACCACAATGCGCACCTCGCGTCCCGCCTGAATAGCGTAAGCCTCGTCCACGCCATTGAAAGACCTTGAGATCTCTTCCAAGGTACGGATGCGCTTGATGTAGTGCTCCAGACTCTCACGGCGCGCACCCGGTCGGGAAGCAGAGATGGCGTCAGCAGCCTCAACGATGATAGCCTCCAGACTGGTCTGTTCCGCTTCGTGGTGATGGGCTTCGATGCAGTTAACGACCTCTTCAGGTATCCCATACCGGCGGGCCAGGTCGGCGCCAATGGCGGCGTGGGTCCCTTCGATCTCGAAATCAACCGCCTTCCCGATATCGTGCAATAACCCACCCATTCGGGCGACCTTCTCGTCAGCCTTCAGCTCCGCTGCGAGTAGACTGGAGAGCTTGGCGACCTCGATGGTATGGGCCAGCTGATTCTGTCCGTAGCTGGTGCGGAAGTAGAGCTTGCCAAGGAGCTTGAGGAGCTCTGGATGGAGTCCGGGTACCTCCGCTTCGTAGGCGGCGCGCTCCCCCTCCTCCCGGATGGTTGCCTCTACCTCCCGCTCGGCTTTCTGCAGGATCTTTTCGATGCGGGTGGGGTGAATCCGCCCGTCGGCGACAAGGCGGTGCATCGCGCGGGCCGCTACCTCACGGCGCACAGGATCAAAGGAGGAGATGGTAATCATCTCAGGAGTGTCGTCCACGATGACGTCAACGCCGGCCTTTTGCTCGAAGACGCGGATGTTACGTCCCCCACGTCCGATGATACGTCCCTTGAGATCGTCGGAAGGTATCTCGACGGACTTCGTCGTTAATTCGGCCACCTGCTCGCTGGCCAAGCGTTGAACGGCGATAGTGACGATCTCGCTGGCACGGCGTTCGGCCTCCTCCTCGGCGCGCATCTCCTCCTCGCGGATGACGCGAGCCATATCCTGTCGAGATTCCTCGGCGACCTTCTCCATCAGCAACTCGTGGGCCTCCTCGGTGGTGAGACTGGCGATTCTCTCCAGCTCCTCACGGCGCTGCGCTTCTACCTTTTCTAACTCGTTCCAGCGGCGGTCGAGAGAGCTCTGTCGCTTGTTGAGGCTCTGGGCTCTCTGTTCCAGTCTTTCCTGCTGGTGATCCAGCTTATCACGGCGTTGTTGCAGCCGCTCCTCCTCGCGGCGTAGTTGCTCACGTCGTGTTTCGAGCTCCTCCTCAGTCTCGGCACGCAGGGTGTGCGCTTGATCCCGGGCTGTAAGAACGATCTCGCGCGCCTGTTTCTCGGCCTCCTCCAGCAGGCGCTGTTTCATGGCTTCCAGATTGCCCATCTTTTGCTGGTATCGTTGCTGGCGCACCAGATATCCGATGATGCCCCCGGCAACGATCCCGGCGAGGGCGGATAGTAAGATTCGGATCCACATGTCAATCTTCCTCACTTTCGGTCAGGTTGAAGTCAGGAGAGGATAAGAGGTCTGCAATGACGTTCCGGATGAGATAATAGGAGAAACCTCGTCGAGCCAGACGCTGTGTAAGGCGACGTCGGAATTTCTCCGGGGATAGGTGCGTGAGGCGCCGGGCCTGCTGACGCGCGCATTGCTCGGCTGCGCTGGCTTCGTCGTAGTCGTCCAGCTCAGCTTCGATGACGGCGTGAGCTACGCCTTTCTGACGAAGCTCGTGGCTCAGCGCGCGGCGGCCCCTCGGGCGGAACTGAAGACGGTTCTCCACCCAGTAATGAGCGAAGGCCGCGTCATTCACCAGATCGACCCGGCGCAAACGCTCCAGGGTCTCCTCAATGGCCTCCTCAGGGTAGCCCCGCTCGGTCAGGTAGCGTCGCAACTCGTATTCGCTGCGGGGCCGATAGGAGAGATAGTTCAATGCCTTCTCCCGGGCCCTCTCAACGGTATCAGCGGTTTTGAGGGTGGCTATCTGAGCGTCGGAGAGCCAATCTCCCACATGAAGGCGTGCAGCTTCCGTCTCCGCCAACCCGAAGGCGAATTCCCCATCCAGATAAACGTTATAGCGGTTCCGAGACCGTTTCTGCGGTTCCAGAGCCGTAATCCTGCCTGCCAATTTCTCTCCTGAATAAGTAAAGCGGCCATGGTGAGAAACACCATAGCCGCTTGCATGGCGTGCACAAACCTTCTCCCGGGAGAGGTAGATATCGATCCTCTAGGCCATTGTGCTAAGATCGCGTCCGAGAATAGCTGGGTTGCTCGTGGACCTATCCTCTGCAAGATGCAGAGGTCCTTGTGCAACGCTTCCCAAGTCCTACTCTTTTCACATCAACAAGGCGCAAACCTCCGGGCCGAGAACTCCCAGGAATACACGTCCGATTACAAAATCAAGACCCCTTCTAGGTGGGTCCGTCGCATTGGCTACAGGTTTCCCACGGACCGCCACCTCCGGCAGTGCTATTTTCGCTGCCGGGACAATAACACTTGACGCGCCTTCAATAAATCGTTGGTCGCGTCGTCCATCGTATAAAATGAAACGGGCGGTACGTGTTCAAAGTTTGTCTTGAAGCGGGTTGGGATCTCCATACCCGGCTTCTTTCTGTACGCTTCATTATATCTTAACAACTATCAAACTGCAACTGCAACAGTCCCGATCGATACGTTGCTCGCTGACCACCGTGGAGGTATACTGCCAGGTGCCCCGTCAGACCGGGGGCCTGGTGGGCACCGGCATGATGGGATGCGCGAATTCCCCGATGGGGGACCTGGGGGGCGTGATGAGAAATAATTTCCGAATGCCGAGAGTGACGCATTCTGACGACCTGTAAGCGCTCCCGAAGTATCCCTTGGCCCTGGGGCACGTGTTCCCAGGGCCTCTCGTCGGGATTCTTATAGTGTGAGATAGTAAGGAGGCAAACATGAAAGAGAGTAAATATTTTCGATGGTTGATCAGTGGGTTGGCCCTGATCATTTTCCTGGCGTGCAGTCCCTTCGC
>JBNGDR010000023.1:0-12825 GCA_049975685.1 Anaerolineae bacterium | reverse complement strand
ATCCGCCGCTGCCGTCGCCGTTGGCGAGGACGAGATCCCCGGTGTCATTGACATAGGCGAAGCGCGAGCGATCCGGTGACCAGAGATTGTTCTCACCCATGGTGCTGAATAAGAAACGTCCTGACAACGTCACCAGGTTTAACGCATCGCCTGCCCGGGGGATCCGCCACAGCGTACCCTCGGGATCGGGCCCAAAGGGCTCCGCCGACGAGACAGCGATGAGGGCGTAGGAACCATCGGGCGCCCAGAGCGGCTGAGGAACGTAGGCGTACTCGCTGGCGGTGTTCACCCTATCGAAGGTGATGATCTCCTGTCGATTGCTGCCGTCGCCGTCGGCCCTCGCGACCGTGGCGGGGTCGCTCACCACCACCGCCGTCCCATCGGGGGCAAAAGCAAAGGCGCCGCCCTCGCCGTCCTCCAGAAGCCGCGTCAGCGATCCCATCTCCGGATCTGCGATCCAGAGATCGTGTTTGGCGTACAACCCATATCCGACCTGGATAAGGGTGTTGAAGGCGACACGCCGTGCATCGGGGTGCCAGGCCACCTGCCAGGGCAACCGGGGTAACATCGTCTCCGTATCTGAACCCATCGGAGTGCCCATCTCCCCGGGCAATTCGTCGGGACCGACAACGTGACGCTCGACGCTCCCGTCCACGTTGATGACGCGCAGCTCAAAGCGAGGCACGTCACCAGGACCCGGCGCCAGTTCCCGCTCAAAGAGGATGCGCTGTCCATCGGGCGAGAGCAGGGGTTGAGCATCCTGACCCTCAGCCGTCAGTTGCTGGGGCGAGCTCCCCTCCTCCAGTATCCAGAGATTGCCGCCGGAGATATAGGCCACGCGCAACGGCACACTTTCGGGCGTGGGCAGGGGTGTAGGCGTTGCACACTCCGTGCCGCATCCACCAGGGCACTCATCGGGGCAGTAGTATACCTCGTCGTCGGTGCAGAGGGGCGGCGTGCACATGGGCATGAGCGTAGAGGTGGGTGTGATGTCTACGGGCGTCTTCGTCGGCGGGCTGGGTTCCTCGGTACCCAACATATCGGTGATCACACAACCCATACTCAACACCAGGAACAGCGCAACAGTAAAAGTCAGGAACATCCATCTGTTTTTCATCTTGCACCCCCATTCATCTATGCGTAGGTTCACATGGTTTCAACCATAAAAAAGTATACGTCCATTTCTCTAATTTTCCACTCACCCAGGGACGGGGATAGGAAAAGCACTTGTATGTGATATCTCACGCGATCGCTTGGCTTTAGGCTCATTTACGGTACAATAAGCGTTGGTGTCCGCAAACTGACGCCAACACACGTGAATCAAAGTCTTACCGGCGCACCCCAACAGGAGGAGGAACATGAGATCGTACAAGCCGCAGGAAATCGAGCCCAAGTGGCAAAAGAAATGGGAAGAGGACCAGCTCTACAGAGCCGTCGTAGATGAAGAAACACCCAAATTCTACGCGCTTACCATGCTGCCTTATCCCAGCGGCGATCTACACATCGGTCACTGGTACGCCATGTCCCCCAGTGACGCCCGCGCGCGCTTCAAGCGGATGCAGGGGTACAACGTCATGTTCCCCATGGGTTTCGATGCCTTCGGCCTACCCGCCGAGAACGCCGCCATCCAGCGGGGCATCCACCCCAAGACCTGGACCATCGCGAACATAGACCGGATGCGCGAGCAACTGCGCTCCATGGGCGCCATGTTCGATTGGGAGCGAGAGGCCATCTCCTGTCTTCCCGGCTACTACTGCTGGACCGAGTGGTTTTTCCTCAAATTCTACGAGATGGGGCTGGCCTACCGCAAACAGGCTCCTGTAGATTTCTGCCCCAGCTGCAAGACCACGCTGGCTCGCGAGCAGGTTGTGGGTGAGGAACGCATCTGCGAGCGCTGCGGCACGCCCGTCGTCAAGAAGGACCTGAAACAATGGTTCTGGAAGATCACCGACTACGCCGATGAGCTCCTCGACTTCTCAGACATCGACTGGCCCGAGAAGATCCGTCTGCTACAGACCAACTGGATCGGGCGCAGCGAGGGTGCAGAGGTAGTCTTCAGGGTCGCGCCCGAGGATCTGCCCGAGGACGCCGACGACGGTGATCTGGTTGTCTTCACCACCCGCCCCGACACGCTGTGGGGTGCCACCTTCATGGTACTGGCGCCCGAGCATCCCCTCGTCGATCACATCACCAAGCCGGAGCATAGAGACGCCGTGGACGCCTACAAGCGCCAGGCCGCGCGCCAGACGGAGATCGAACGGCTGAGCACCGAGAAAGAGAAGACGGGCGTCTTCACCGGCGCCTACGCCATCAACCCCGTAAACGACGAGCGCATCCCCATCTGGATCGCCGATTACGTGATGATGACCTACGGCACCGGCGCCATCATGGCGGTGCCTGCCCACGACGAGCGCGACTTCGAGTTTGCGACCAAGTTCGATCTACCCATCCCCGTCGTCATCGAGACCGAGGCGTGGATCGAGGAAGGCCGACCGCTGCCCCTGCCCCGCGCCTATCCCGGTGAGGGCAAGATGATCAACTCCCCGCCCTTCGACGGCACGCCGGCACCCCATCCTGCCGTGGAGAAGGTGACCGAGTGGCTGGAGGAAAAAGGTGTAGGTGAGACCGCTGTCAATTATCGCCTGCGCGACTGGCTCATCAGCCGCCAGCGCTACTGGGGCGCGCCCATTCCCATCGTCTATTGTGAGAAGTGCGGCACCGTGCCCGTCCCCTACGAGGATCTGCCGGTACTCCTACCCGACGACGTCGAGTTCATGCCCACCGGCGAGAGCCCCCTCAACTACTACGAGGACTTCCTTCACACCACCTGCCCGGAGTGCGGTGGCCCCGCGAAACGCGAGACCGACACCATGGACACCTTCGTCTGCTCCTCCTGGTATCACTACGCCTACCTGAGCCCCTACTACCGCGAGGGCGAGCCCGTCACCGGCGATGCCGCGCCCTGGGACCCCGAGGAGGGGAATTACTGGCTGCCTGTCGATACTTACACCGGCGGCGCTGAGCACGCCGTGATGCATCTGCTCTATACTCGCTTCTTCACCAAGGCCCTGCGCGACGCCGGGCTGGTCGACTTTGACGAGCCCATGCTCAAATACCGCAGCCAGGGCACTATCCTGGGCGAGCCCCGCGCGGGGGATTGCGTGGCGGTCACCGGACACTGGGAGGAATCCGCCTTCCGCGCCGAAGATATCAAGGCCTACTCCTTCGAGGAACCCGACACCTGGCCGGCCCCGGTGCGCGGCGATAAACTGGTCTGCGGCGAGCTCATGGACCGCGATGACGTCAGCCTCAAGGTTCGGGTGGCCCCCAAAGCGGGTGAGGAGGAGTCGCTCATCGTGGTGCGTTTTGATGAGGAGACACCCGTTGAGATTCCGGGCAAGGGCGCAGGCTCCGTAGCCGACATCTTCTACCACCTGGAGGTGGAGCGGATGTCCAAGTCCAAGAAGAACGTCGTCGCCCCCGATGATCTGGTCGAAGAGTACGGCGCCGACGCCGTCCGCGCCTACCTGATGTTCGGCTGGCGCTGGGAGCTGGGCGGCCCCTGGGACAGTCAGGGCATCGAGGGCGTGATCCGCTGGCTCTACCGTGTGTGGAACCTGATACTGGAGGAGCCGCGCGAGCGGGTGGAGCCGGATGCCGACGATCGTCACACCGTGCTGCGCGAGATGCACCGCGCCATCAAGGCTGTGACAGAAGATCTGGAGACGTTCTCCTTCAACACCGCCATCGCCCGACTGATGGAGTACACCAACGCCCTGAACAAGGCCAAGCCCGCCTTCTGGGGCACCGAGATCTGGGCGGAACTCGTCGCTAATCTGCTGCTCCTCATGGCACCCATCACACCACACCTGACCGAGGAGCTGTGGGCCGAGATGGGTAGATCCTACAGCATTCACCAGCAACGTTGGCCCACCTGGGATGAAGCGATGCTCATCGAGAAGACCATCGAGATCCCGGTGCAGGTTAACGGCAAGGTCCGGGGACGTATCACCGTTTCTGCCGACGCTGACGAGGAGACCATCAAGCAGCAGGCGCTCATGGAGCCCAACGTCCAGCGTTACTTGGAGGGCAAAGAGGTCGCCCGCGTCATCGTCCCCCAGGGACGACTGGTGAGCATCGTGGTCAAGTAAACACGAAGTGTGACACACACGACACTTCACATATTTCACGAGCTCACCGTCAGCGCCCTGAAAAGCCCTGACGGTGAGCTGTTTACCCCACTTGTAACGGTCGCTGCAGAACAGGCGTTACAGAAAGTGCACGCTTTACGTTTTCAGGTTTCGAACTACCATTCTCATACATCATCCGCTTATAATCGACATCTGATCATCACAACCATCCGACCAGGAGCTATTCCATGAAACTTGGAGTCTGTTATTATCCCGAACATTGGCCCGAAGAACGCTGGCCTGTGGACGCGCAACTTATGCGCGAAGCGGGCCTCACACACGTCCGTATCGGCGAGTTTGCCTGGCAACTCATGGAACCCGCCGAGGGGGATTTCCGTTGGGACTGGCTCGACCGAGCCATTGAAATCCTCTCCCAGGAGGGACTACAGGTAATACTGGGGACGCCCACCGCGGCCCCACCACCCTGGATGGCACGGGCCTATCCCAATATCCTCCCTGTGAACGCGGGGGGCGAGCAACTGATGCACGGTTCACGGCGTCACTACTGCCCTACCAGTGAGACCTATCGCCGCCATAGCGAGCGTATTGTTGCAGCCATGGCCAAGCGTTACGGACAACATCCCGCCGTCGTCGGCTGGCAGATCGATAATGAGTTCGGCGCCCACGACACAGCCCGCTGTTACTGCAAACAGTGCGTCACCGCCTTCCGTGACTGGTTGAGAGACCGCTACCGGACCCTGGAAGCTCTTAACAAAGCCTGGGGAACCCTCTTCTGGGGCCAGGTCTACACCGATTGGAATCAGATCGCCCCCCCGGCTCTTACCGTGACCGAGCCCAACCCCAGCCACACTCTCGACTATTACCGCTTCTCTTCAGATACCTATGTAAGCTACCAGCAGCTGCAACTCGATATCCTCCGCAAGCGTGTGGACCCGGCACAGTTTATCACCACCAACTTGATGGGTATCTTCACCGACCTAGATTATCACGATCTGGCCCGCCCCCTGGACTTCGTGAGCTGGGATTCCTACCCTACGGGTTACGTCGAGACAAGTGGCGATAGCTTCTACCTTCCCGCCGAAACTCGCCCCACCTTCGCCTTCGACGTAGGTGATCCCTACATCACCGGCTTCTGTCACGACCTCATGCGAGGGCTCAAGCAACAGGATTTCTGGGTCATGGAACAGCAGCCGGGGCAGATCAACTGGGGTGTGTACAATCCCGGCGTCCGTCCCGAGGCCGTCCGTCTTTGGACCTGGCACGCAGCCCTCTCTGGTGCCGAGGCCGTGGTTTACTTCCGCTGGCGAGCCTGCCGCTTTGGGTCAGAGCAATACCACGCCGCTCTGCTCCGTCACGATGGCAGCTTCGACGTGGGCCATACAGCTCTGAAATCCCTCCGCGAGGATGAGGAACAACTCAAAGCACTGACCGCTGTACCCAACAAAGCTCAGGTTGCCCTGCTCCTTGATTACGAAGATCTTTGGGCCCTGGGATTGCAACCCCACCGGAAGGGTTTCTCCTACCTCCGTTACCTCTTTGTCGTCTACCGCGCACTCCAGAGTCTGGGCATCCCCACCGACATCGTATCCTACGACGCCGATCTCGACCGCTACGCCCTAACCTTCGCTCCCGCGCCCTTCCTCGCCGACGACGCTTTGGCGAACCACCTCGCTGCCTACGTAAACGACGGGGGCACGCTCCTCTTCGGTATTCGCTCCGGATTCAAGACGACCAGTAACCTGATCACTGAGCAACCTCTCCCGGGTCCCTTCCGCGACCTCGTCGGTGCCACAGTCACGGCGCGGCATGCCCTACCTCCGGACGTTGGCTACCGGCTCATCACCGCCGTGCCCAATCTGCAGGGGCCCGCAACCATCTGGGCCGAAGCCCTCTCGCCCTCGCTCAAATCGCGCATGGAGGTCCTTGCCACCTATCCTGATGGCCCCTTCCAGGGGAACGCAGCCCTCACAGGTCGCCACGTGGGCGAAGGCCGGGTTCTCTACCTGGGATGGTACCCTACTCTTGCTCAAGCGAGGGCGATTCTCACCTACGCGACCGAGGACGCGGGCATCGAACGCCTCGCCGATCTACCGGAGGGCCTGGTAGTCTGTCGCCGGGGAGACCACATTGCCCTGCTCAACTTCACCGACGAAGCCCTGACAGCCACCAGGGATGGTGAAGAGTTCACCGTAGCCCCCTGTAACGTTCTCGTCGTACCTTGATATCTGACGTTTATCGATCTTTCTGCACGGCGCGGGAGTCAACCCCGCGCCGTGCTCGTATGATAGCAACTCGCTATCGATCCTCCCAGGAACACGCTACGCCACACAAAACTTGTAGTTTCCCCATTCCCACCTATACTTGACGGTAGAATACTCACTGATTACCACGTGACAGCCGGCAGGCGACAGCTCACTGAGGGTCTGTAGAAGAATCAGTTTCCGCGTAACCGTCCCCGTCCTGGGGGCTGGGAGCGAAAAGGAGGGAGGTCATTTTTCTACGGACCCTAACCTCGAGACTGGGTCATCTACTGTCAACTGTCACCGAGCAGGAGGTACATTTAGGATGATGGGATTACTCGCACTGGCAGCTCTGTTCGTCATCACCTTCGCCGTCATTGGGCGGCCCATGAAAAGCGGCACCTGGGAGGGTTTCATTTACTACATCGCGGACACCTCAACTTTCCGGTGCTGTAGCCCCCGCGAGACCTGGTGGCTCAAGGGTAAGCGTTATACCGATCTCGCCGAGCAGGTCAAAAAACGTCACGCCGAGATCGCTGAGGGGCCTTACGAACAGGTCTATGCCCGACTCAAGGGCAAAATAAACAAGACCAAAGGCCAGTACGGACCTCTGGGCACCTACCACCGTGTCCTATACGTCTCCGAGATCGTCGAGATGCGCGAACGTCGCCCTGAGGATTGCAGATAACGCATTATCCTGAGGTGAAGGGCCGGGGGGGGCGGTAAAAACAACACGACCTATTCTCCGCGCAGGCATCTCTGCTCACGGAATCCACAGCTCTATATCTGGAAAGGAGAGACCATGAACGCACACGACTTGGCGGGCAAACCCGCGCCACCTTCACTGCTGGTGAACGTTTCCCGGCTGGTGGCGGCGTATTATGCCTACCATCCCAATCCACAGGAGCCCACCGAGCAGGTTTCCTTCGGCACCTCGGGACACCGGGGCTCCTCCTTCGACCAGAGTTTCAACGAAGATCATATCCTGGCCGTCTCCCAGGCCATCGTCGAGTACCGGCGAGAGGCGGGCATCGACGGGCCCCTCTACCTGGGCATGGACACCCACGCTCTCTCCGAACCTGCCCTTATCACCGCCCTGGAAGTCTTCGCCGCATATGATCTCGACGTGATGCTTGACGAGAGTCGGGGGTATACTCCCACACCCGTCATATCCCACGCCATTCTCACCCACAATCGCAAATTTGAGGGGAAGGGGGGATTAGCTGACGGGGTCGTCATCACACCCTCTCATAACCCGCCCTCCGACGGCGGCTTCAAATATAATCCACCCACCGGAGGCCCAGCAGGACCCGAGATCACGGGCAAGATTCAGGACCGAGCCAACGAGATTCTGGCCAACGGACTCAAAGCTGTAAAACGGATCCCCTTCGCCCGCGCCCTCCACGCCGAGCGTACCCACCGTTACGATTATATGATGCCCTACGTGGACGATCTGCGGAACGTGGTGAACCTCCAGATCGTCGCCGGGTCCGGGCTGAAGTTGGGCGTGGATCCGCTGGGAGGCGCCGCCATCCATTACTGGGACCCTATCGCCGACACCTACGGCCTAGATCTGGAGGTGGTCAATCCCTCCGTAGACCCCACCTTCGCCTTCATGACCGTCGACAGGGATGGAAAGATACGCATGGATCCCTCATCCGCTTACGCCATGGCTGGGCTCATTGAGATGCAAGACCGCTTCCGCGTGGCCTTTGGTAACGATCCCGACGTCGACCGGCACGGCATTGTCACGCCAAGTATGGGACTCATGAACCCCAACCATTACCTGGCCGTTGCTGTATGGTACTTGCTTCAGAACCGTCCCGATTGGCCCGAGGAGGCTGCGGTGGGCAAAACCCTCGTCTCCAGTGCCATCATCGATCGCGTGACCCAGCACCTGGGCCACAGCATCGCCGAGGTCCCCGTCGGCTTCAAGTGGTTCGTCGACGGCCTGCTCGATGCCTCCTACTGCTTCGGTGGTGAGGAGAGCGCGGGCGCTTCCTTCCTGAGGATGAACGGTACCGTCTGGACCACCGACAAGGACGGCATCATCCTCAATCTGCTGGCCGCGGAGATCACCGCTGTGACCGGGAAGGACCCGGGGGAGCATTACCAGGAGCTCACGGAGCGCTTTGGTGCGCCCGCCTACCAGCGCATTGACAGACCCGCTACGCCGGCCCAGAAGAAGACGCTCAAGGCTCTCTCTCCCGATCAGGTCGAGGCTGACGAACTGGCTGGCGAGAAGGTATTGAGAAAGATCACCCGGGCGCCTGCCAACGACGCTCCCATCGGCGGCCTGAAGGTGGTTACCGAGAACGGCTGGTTCGCTGCCCGTCCCTCGGGCACCGAGGATAAGTACAAGATCTACGCCGAGTCCTTCAAGGGCGAGGAACATCTGGAAGCACTGATGGACGAAGCCCAGCGCATCGTGCAGCAGGCCTTCAAGGACGCCGGTGTCGAGTAGAGAACCTCCTGCGCCCTCCCTTCGGAGGGCGCAGGTCCATGCCCCTCATGTCATCATCGTGAGTTGACCTCAAAGGACTCCCCATGAACCACAATCCAACTTGGCTCTCGTCTATCCATCACGACGGCTCAGCGCTCTACGTCTCCCATCTCTACCCCAACCTGGGCGACACCGTCCGCCTCCGGCTGCGCGTCAGCGCCAATGCACCCGTGCACAGGGTGCTTCTACGCACCTTCCCTGATGGCGAGCAATTCTTCACTCCCATGGAGCAGACCGCCATCGAGCCTCCCGTGCGGTGGTGGGAGATCGACCTTGAGATCCGGGAACCCATCGTCCACTACCGCTTCGTCCTCGAATCCGATGACGGCATCTGGTCCTACACCGCCGCCGGACCTACAGCCCGTATCCCCACCGACGTCACCGATTTTCGCATCCTGGCCGATTACGTGCCCCCTTCATGGGTACCCGGGAGTGTCTTTTACCAGATCTTCCCCGATCGCTTTGCTAATGGCGATCCGGGGAACGATCCGCAGCCGGGCGAGTTCGAATACCGAGGCTACCAACCACGGACCTTTACCTGGGGTGAGACCCCGCCCAGAGACCAACCCGGCTCCATCGTCTTCTACGGCGGCGATCTACCCGGCATCCTCCAGCACCTGGACTACGTCGAGGATCTCGGCATTAACGCCATCTATCTGAATCCGGTCTTCACCGCCCACACCAGCCACAAATACGACGTGATCGACTACGAGCACGTGGACCCCCACCTTGGAGGCAATGAGGCCCTCGTCGAACTGAGCCAGGCCCTCCACGCGCGCGAGATGCGCTACATCCTCGACATTGTACCCAACCATTGCGGTTACTGGCATCCCTGGTTCCAGAAGGCCCTTGCCGATCCCGGCGCACCCGAAGCCGACTTCTTCACCTTCTTCGACCATCCCGATGAGTACGCTTCGTGGCTGGGTGTCTGGCTGCTACCCAAGCTCAACTATCGCAGCGCCGAACTGCGCCGCCGAATCTACGAGGGGCAAAATGCCATCTTCCGTCGCTGGCTGCGCCCGCCCTTCTCTGCCGACGGCTGGCGAGTGGACGTGGGGAATATGTTGGGACGTCAGGGCGCCTCACAGCTAGGACGTGAGGTCGTGCAAGGCATCCGCGCAGCGGTCAAGGAGACGCGAACCGACGCCTATCTCATGAGCGAGAACTTCTTCGATGCCACCCCCCAGCTGCAGGGCGATCAATGGGACGGCGTCATGAACTACCTGGGGCTGGCCTCCCCCCTGCTTCATTGGCTGCGGGGGTTGAAAATGGGATCCTTCGGACTCAAGGCGGACATCATCTCACCCAAGCCCTGGCCCACTCCGGCGCTGATAGAGACGTGGCAGGGCGTGCGCGCCTCCATTCCCTGGGCCGTGGCCCTGCAGCAATTCAACCTACTTAACAGCCATGATACCCCCCGCATCCGCACCGTTGTTGGCGAAAACGACGCCCTCCACAGGTTGGCAGCCATCGTACAATTCACCTATCTCGGTGTCCCCAGCCTCTATTACGGCGACGAGATCGGCATAACAAACCTTCCGGGCCTGGGGCCCCGGGGTTGCATGGTCTGGGATAGAAGCCGCTGGAATCGCGACCTGCTGGCCTTCTATCGCGATCTCATTCACCTGCGCCGAAACTCGCCCGTGCTGCAATATGGCGGATTCCAGCTGCTAACTATGGAGAAGGACACCTTTGCCTATCAGCGGGAGGCACCTGAAGGGCGAATAATCGTAGTCGCTCATCGAGATACTAACCCACACCCGGCAGGCCCTCTACCCGTGACACCGGGTGGGATAGCCGACGGCACGCGCTTTGTAGAGCGTTTCTCGGGGCGAGAAGCGGTGGTGACCGAGGGCGTGCTGCCGCTTCCAGAACACCCTCAGGGTGCAACCCTATGGGAAGAAGAATGATACTGCCCTCAAGCAAAGAGCCGGAGGCTGTGCCTCCGGCTCTCTTGTGTTTATCGTAAACGACGCGTTTACGCTTCGTCCCCCTCCGATTCCTCGTCCTCCGCTTCGGTGCCGTAGTAAGGCGAGGGCAATTCTTCCTCTTCCGTCACAGGCGAAGGTACAACAGGAGACGGTTCGCTTGTCCCTTCCTCAGGAACTCGCCTCTCCTCCAGCTCCGCAGGTATCCGGGGTGGGCGTTCCGCCGAAGGTGGGGTATGGGGTGAACCCGCAGGAGGTCGCACCGTCCCCGTACCGGCCCCGCCCGTCGCGGCGTAGGGCATCGTACCAAAACGAGTCAGCGTCACCGCGCCGGCTGCCAGTGCAAAGAGTTGGAAGATCAGGATAGGGTAAAGGCAATCCGAGACCGCGTTCACCAGAACGGCGAGTAATGTCACCAACGCCGTACCCAATAGGGTTGAGCCTACGGGCGTCACATTCTGGGAATGGAAGATACCCCGCAGCATGCGCTCGCCCAGTACTGCCCCTAACGCCACCCAGCCAAAGACCACACCTAGGCCCACCACTACCGCACCGAGAAGCGCCAACGGGCTCAGACAAATAGTAGCGAGTAGAATAGCGATCAATGCAGCCGCCGCCAGCAGGGCCAATACACCCACGCCGAAGGAAGGCAAAGGCGACTCGACCAACGTCTGACCAACGCGCTCCATCTGCTGGGGCCAGATGCTGGCAATAAGTAGAGCGAAGATCCCGATAACGAAAATCGTGACGACCCCGCGCACCAGATCCCATAGGAATCCCATCCAGCCGGGACGGACGAAGCGGGGACTCACACCGGGCATGGGACCAAAGCCAGGCATATCCCATTCGAAGTCCTCATCTACGGGAACGACATCACCACGAATGGTAGCGCCCTCCTCGCGAGAGATCCCCCCCATTGAGGAGACGTCTCCTTCAATGACAGCTGTCTCCAGCAAGCTCACCATTCCGGCGCAGAAGAGATCGCCCTCTACCGTACCCGCTACCTCTGCGGCACCGAACGCCACCAGATCACCGGTGATTACGGCATCGTCTTTCATATCTACAGCACCGAAAGCCGATAGATCCCCTTCGAAAACCGAATCCTCCTCAAGACGCACCGGCCCGAAAACCACCAGATCGCCGGAGGTGCGTTCATCGGCGCCAAGCGTATAAGGGCCAAAATGAATACCGCCCCCGCTTTGAGCCAGCACCGGCCACGCAAAAAGCGCCATCAAGAGAGCTATCAGTACAGCCAGATTCCATCGTTGTGTCATCGGACACCTCCTCATTCTGTGTTTAGTTTATGAGCCAGGTCTCAGGCGACCTGCTCCACACTTCCCTGGATCCTCCGGCGACGGACCATCAAGACCGCCAGAGTCGCCAGTACACCATTCGGCATGGTAAGGAAAAAGGTCAAAGTTGCCAGACCTAGAGCATAAGGGACCAGCCGCTGGCCCATGGACACAATGCCCACGCCCACCCTCATAAGTGTCTGGATGAGGACAGCACGCGAAGCCAGGAAGGTCGAAGCGATCCGCACCACGTCATTGAAGACCGATCCGAGAACCACGATCTCGACCGCCAGCGTGATTACCACCAGTAATATCCCCACGACGACACCCCGATTGCGACGTTGACGGCGAACCTCTGTCCAACGGCCCATCGTCTTCTCCACGAAATCCACCGGGGGTGTGGGATCGGGCACAGAGGTGAGGAATCGATCCAGATCCATCAATGCCTCCCACTCCCGCCGACAGACCGCACATGTCTCCAGGTGCAACTCCCAGGCATCAGCTTCATTCTCCGTCAACTCGCCTTCGAGCGCACGCATCCACCACATATCAGTATGCATATCCGGCATAGGCTTCCTCCCTTATCGCACCGCTGGGCACCCGATCTTGCTCTAACTTCTCAGCCAGTGCCCGGCGCGCGCGGAACAACCTGGATTTGACCGCCGAAACGGTCAGGTCAGTCGCTTCCGCTATCTCCGCATAGGAGAGATC
>JBNGDR010000022.1:0-13359 GCA_049975685.1 Anaerolineae bacterium | reverse complement strand
AATTTGCCCAGAAAATCTATACAAATCCCCGAAAAACCCTTGACAAATCCTATACAATCGTATATAATAAGGACAGTTTAGAGAAGGGTAACCTAAACCTAAACCTTGAATGTCCTGAAAAGGAAAAAGCTGTTAGTGTCGAAGACCAAATACAATAGGAGATACAAACAATGAAACGCTTACCGATTCTGTTAGTTGCTTCGCTTCTGATTCTGTCCCTGAGTTCTGTGGCTCTGGCTCAGGAAGGTATGGCTCGGGTGCGCGTGGTGCACGCTTCGCCCGACGCCCCCGCTGTGGATGTGTGGGTTGAAGGAAATGTCGCCTTCAGCGGCGCGCCCTTCAAGGGCATCACCGACTACGCCTCTTTGGACCCGGCAACCTATAATGTCAAGGTCGTACCAGCCGGTGCTACGGAGCCAGTGGTCATTGAGGCTGACCTCAATCTCGCTGCCAACACCGACTATACCGTCGTCGCAGTCAACACTCTCGAGAACATCGAACCGCTTGTACTCGTCGATAACAACAGCCAACCTGCCGAGGGCAAGGCTCACGTCCGGTTCGTGCACGCTTCACCTGACGCACCCGCCGTTGACATCGCCGTCGCCGGTGGTGGCCCCGTCCTCTTCAGCAACGTCGCCTTCAAGGGCGTGGGTGATTACCTGCCCGTGGATGCAGGGACCTACGATCTCGATGTACGCGTCGCCGGTACCGAGGATGTTGCCCTCAATGTGCCTGGGGTGACCCTGAAAGAGGGGACCGTCTATACCATCTTCGCCATGGGCCTGGCGGGTGGGGAACCTGCTCTCACGGCCGTGCCCAGTGTTGATGCTTCCTACACCGCTTCCACGGCGCTTTTGCCCGAGTCGGGTGGCGCCCTCAACTTCGGCCTGATGGCGGCGCTCGTTGTCGCGGGTCTTGCCCTCTTGGGCACCGGCCTGGCGCTGCGCCCGACCGCTGCGGTCGAATCTGACAAGTGATACAAAAGTAAGGGTTACGAGGAGGGTTGGCTTTTGAAGAGCCTTCCCTCCTCACCCTTCAATCAAGAAAATCGAAAATAATATGCATCTATTTGGTGCGGCCTCATCCACGGACACCCGTCTCCCCGACTTCGTCTACGCTATCAGCGTCTCCATCTTCGTCTTCTTCAACATCTTCGCGGTGAACATGTACCTTCAGTATAAGAAGGTTGGCCCCTGGAAGAACTATCTCTTCGGGGAGCGGAAGTTCATCGTATTGAGTTTGGTTGCCAAGACGGCGTGGCCTGGCAGATCTTTGCCGGGACCCTGGCTCCCGTTTAGGCGAAGGCTTACAACCCCATCCCTTTCAGATGCGCGGCGTGGGCCATAGACCGAAAGGTCACAGGTTCGCGCCGCGCAAACCAGGTAGTAAAATGTGGTAGATCATACTAAACTACGTTTGGAATGACCGTCGATCTATTTACAATCAGCGCCAGATCCGCATCAAGTCACTGACTTTTAACTGATTTTCACAGGAGGCTAGATACCATAAATGAAGAAGAATATCGGACGCATTCTTCTGATTGTGGCTGCCGTTTTACTTTTCATTGTGTTGGTTGGTCCCTTTCTTATACCCGTGCCACCCTTGGAAGATACCGTGCCACCCGAGCAGCTGGTCTATCCCGATAGCGAATTCGTTGAGGTTGACAATCTCAACGTACACTACAGGAGCTCAGGTTCGGGGCAGCCGGTTTTTCTACTCCTGCACGGTTTCGGTGCCAGCACCTTCTCCTGGCGAGAGGTGATGGCGCCCTTCGGCGAAATGGGCACTGCTATCGCCTACGACCGTCCCGCCTTTGGTCTGACGGAGCGGCCCCTGCCCGGTGATTGGGAGAAGGGGCAAAATCCCTATACCCTGGAGGCCCAGGCCGAGCTTGCTCTCCATCTTCTTGAGGAACTGGGCTACGGGGAGGGTATCCTTGTGGGGAACTCGGCAGGTGGCACCGTCGCCGTTCAGGCAGCGTTGATCTCCCCGGAGCAGGTCCGGGCGCTGATTCTGGTCGACGCTGCTATCTACAGTGGTGGGCCGCCCTCCATCGTTGCGCCCCTGTTGGATACTCCCCAGATGGATCGCCTGGGGCCTCTTCTGGTGCGTTCCATTCGCACCTGGGGCGAGGATTTCCTTGACTCGGCCTGGCACGATCCCTCCCTGATCACGGCGGAGGTCCGCGAAGGGTATCGCAGGCCGCTGCGGGCACAGGACTGGGATCGCGCTCTCTGGGAGCTGACCCAGGCCCGCGATCAGGTGAATCTCCCCGCCCGGCTTGACGAGGTACAGCTGCCCGTGCTCGTCATCACGGGCGATGACGACCGCATCGTCCCCACCGAGGATAGTATACGTCTGGCAACGGAGCTGCCCAACGCCGATCTGGCGGTTCTTGAAGCCTGCGGGCACGTACCCCAGGAGGAGTGCCCAGCGGCCTTCATGGAGGCGGTACAATCCTTCGTCGAAGAACTGGAATAGAATGATACTTGCCTGATCCTTGTTTCCTAATCCCTGACCCTAAATTCCCGAAAGGAGTGATTTACCATGAAGAAACTCTCGACGCTCAACATTGTGAATACGTTGACCACGATTCTGGTCATTACGGTGAATGTTCTGGCTAATGCCTTGCCCCTCAACGGCCTGAATACGGGCGAGATCTCCGATCGCTTCGACATCTATTTCGTGCCCGCTGGCTACGTCTTCTCCATCTGGGGGCTCATCTACATTGGTCTCATTGCCTTCACCCTCTACCAGCTACTGCCGCAAGGACGGGAGAACTCCAAAGTTCGCAACATAGGCTATCTCTACGCTCTGAGCGGCATCGCCAACATTGTCTGGATCTTCTTCTGGCACTATGAGGTCTTCCTGCTCACACCGGTCGCGATGCTCATCCTTCTTACAAGCCTCGTCGCCCTCTATCTCCGTCTGGGGATTGGTCGCGCCACATTCTCCACCGCCGAGCGGTGGACCCTGCAGGTACCCTTCAGTATCTATCTGGGCTGGATCAGCGTGGCGACGGTCGCGAACGTAACCCAATGGCTTTACTATATTGACTGGGGCGGATGGGGGCTCAGCCCCGAGGTCTGGGCGCTCGTCATGCTCATCGTCGCCGCTGCCATCGCAGGTACGGTGATCTGGACCCGTCGGGATGCAGCCTACGGTCTGGTCTTCGTCTGGGCTTACGCCGGCATCGCGGTAAAACACGCTGCGACCCCCATCGTCAGTGTGCCGGCGGGTATTCTAGCGGGCATCATCGCGCTGGTGATCCTGGTGAGATTCCTCCGACGATCAGGTGAGCCCGCAGCGGTTCCTGCAGGGTAGAGAGTCTCTCTTGACACCAGGCTGGCTGGGATTACCATAATTCTAAGCCATGTTGAAACCTATCCTCAATGAATCCGAAGAAGCGATTCTGACTGCAGAGCGCCGGTTACTCGGTGCTCTGCAGGAGGCCTTGACGCGCTTCGACGTCGCACCCGAGGAGCGGGAGACGCTGCGGCGATCTATCCGCCAGCTCGATGAGGTATTTCTGCTTGTTGTGGTGGGGGAGTTCAACGCCGGGAAGAGTGCCTTCATCAACGCCCTGTTGGGCCAGCGAGTCCTTGAGGAGGGGGTAACCCCCACGACCACGCGCATTCACCTCCTCGGCTACGGGGAGAAGGTGGACCGCAATCTTGACGCCGAGGGTGTGGAGCGCATCACCGCGCCGCTTGAGATCCTTCGGGAGATTAACATCGTTGACACCCCCGGTACTAATGCTATCTTCCGCGAGCACGAGGCCATCACCCGAGAGTTTGTCCCCCGTTCCGATATGGTGCTCTTCGTCACCTCGGCTGACCGTCCCTTCACCGAGAGCGAGCGTCAATTCCTGGAGCGTATCCGCGATTGGGGTAAGAAGGTGGTCGTGGTCGTCAATAAGATCGATATTCTGGAACAGATGGGGGAAGTGGCCGAGATCGAGGCCTTTATCGCCGAGAACGCCCGTCACCTGCTGGGCTTCACCCCCGAGGTTTACCCCATCTCGGCCCGACAGGCCCTGCGCGCCGGGGAGAAGCACGACGCTGCCCTGCGCGCCGCCAGCCGCTTCGACGCGCTGGAACGCGCCATTGTTGCCACCCTGGATGAGCAAGAGCGTATCCGACTGAAGCTGCGGAACCCCCTGGGGGTGGGGCAGCGACTCATCGCGGACACCATCGACGTCATCAAGGCCCGGCTAGATCTGCTGCGCGATGACATCACCGCCATCGGCGATATCGAGCGCCAGCTGGAGATCTACCGGGAGGATGTGCGACGTGACTTCGGCTATCGCCTCGCCGAGATCGACAACGTACTCTACGAGTTTGAGAATCGGGGGATGGCCTACTTCGATGAGACGATGCGCCTGGCCCGCGTCTTCGATCTGCTCAACCGCTCTCGGCTCCGCGCCGAGTTTGAGCAAGAGGTGGTGCGAGATGTGCCTCAGGCTATTGAACGGCGGGTGAGCGAGATCGTCGATTGGCTGGTGGTACAGAACCTGGCTCAATGGCAGGCGGTGATGGATCATCTGGCGGAGCGTAGAACGGAGCATACCCGGCGGATGGTGGGTACCATTGGAGGTACCTTCGACTACGACCGCGACCGCCTGCTGGCAACGGTGGGTCGAGCGGCGAAAGAGGTCATCGATCGCTACGACGAGGAGGTTGAGTCTGTCCGTATGGTCGATTCCCTCCAGCAGGCCGTCGCCGAGACCGCCCTGGTCGAGGTAGGCGCCATCGGTCTGGGTGCTATTCTCACCGCTCTCTTCTCCACCGCAACGCTGGATCTGACGGGTATCCTGGCAGCGGGCACCATCGCGGCCCTGGGTCTCTTCGTCATCCCTGCCCGCCGCCGCAAGGTGAAGCGGGAGCTCCACGAGACCATCGCCGACCTGCGAGAACAGCTCATGACGGCCCTCACCCAGCAGTTTGAGCATGAGCTGGAGCGAAGCCTACAGCGGATTCACGAAGCCATCGCGCCCTACACGCGCTTTGTGCGGGCGGAGCGGAAGCACCTAACCGAGACGCGCGACGATCTACACCGCATCCGTGACGAATTCAGCCGCCTGGAGAGCGAGATCGAGAGGCTGTGAGAGGAGCAGGCAAATGGGCGAAGCACCGACCGACATCTGGCAGTTCGAGAGTGGGCTGACGCACCGTCTGCTGACCTGGGGAGCGGCGAGCACTCTGGTCGGCGCCCTCTTTGCGCTGGCGAAATCTCCCTTCTGGAAGGGGATGGGGCTTCAATTTGCCAGCTGGGGCGTCGTTGACGCCCTCTTGGCTCTCGCCGGGCAAAAGCGAGCGCGGGCGCAGGCCGCAGACCCCGAGGCCCACACTCTTGAGCGTCAGGCCGAGGAGGCGCGGAGGATGCGAGGAATCCTTCTCTTCAACGCAGGTTTGGATGTGGGCTACGTGACGGGCGGCCTCACTCTGGCTCGTACCCGAGGACGTGAAGATCCCTTCTGGCGGGGCAGCGGATGGGGCATCGCCGCCCAGGGCACCTTTCTCCTTTTCGTGGATCTCATCCACGGTCTCCTGGTGCCGAGGTACGATCCATGATAGATTTCATCGAAGCGACACTGCACCCCGAGCGGTACCACGGACACACCAAGAGCCCACCCTACTTCGAGGGCTGGTACTTCAAGATTGTTGACCTCTCCGAGGATCACCGCTACGCCATTATCCCCGGTGTCTCACTGAGCTCGGGTGGTGAGGAGGGGCCTCACGCTTTCGTCCAGGTACTCGACGGTATGAGCGGGCGGACGGCCTATCACGTCTATCCCCTTGAGGCATTCTGGGCCGCGCGGGACCGTTTCGAGATCCACGTTGGACCCAATCGCTTCACGGATGATTATGCGGAGCTGGAGGTTGAAGGATCTTCCTTGAATGTGCGGGGCCGCGTGGGCTTCGAAGGGACGACACGCTGGCCCGTCTCCTTCCTCTCCCCCGGCATCATGGGCTGGTACGCCTGGGTACCCTTCATGGAGACCTATCACGGTGTCCTCAGCTTTGACCACGCGCTTCAGGGTTCGCTGGTCATCGACGATGTCAACGTTGACTTCACCGGCGGGCGCGGGTACATCGAGAAGGATTGGGGAGAGTCCTTTCCCTCCGGTTGGGTCTGGTTCCAGAGTAACCACTTCGAAGAGCCGGGGACCTGCCTCACCGCCTCCATCGCCATGATCCCCTGGGTGGGACGGGCCTTCCGGGGCTTCATCGTCGGCCTCTGGCACGGTGGCACCCTCTATCGCTTCGCGACCTACACCGGAGCCGTGACCGAACGCCTCGACGTCCACCCCGATCGGGTAGAATGGGTCGTAAGCGACGCTCTCTACCGGCTGGAGATGGTAGCCTGGCGTTCCGAGGCCGGCGGCCTGCGCGGACCCAGCAAGGTCGATATGGGCATGCGGGTCCCTGAGACTCTGAGATCCACCGTGGAGGTCCGGCTGCTGGCCCGCCGGGGCGGACGGACGCTCTTCCGGGAGACGGGACGCAACGCCGGCCTGGAAGTCGTTGGCGATCTGGACACCTTGCTGAACCCGTAGTTCTCAGGTGATGTACCTGTGACCGAGGGGCGAGATGCCTTGATTGCCTGTACGTAGTCTGTCGTCCATCGACCGTCGTCCATCGTCCATCGTCCATCGTCCATTCCAACAAGGAGATATGCGATGCAAATCACCCACGTTGAAGTCACTCCCATAACTCTGCGTTTGCGTGTTCCCTACCGGACGGCCTATCACCCGGATGAAGAGATCGAAAGTGCGGGTGCCGTTTTCATCCGCCTGGAGACGAAGGAAGGGCGCAACGCCTGGGGATGCGCGGCCTTCGACACCGGCATCACGGGGGAGACCCTGGAGAAAGTGACGGCGGTCTGTCGCGACTGCGCCGATCGCGCACGTGATCTCAACCCTCTCAACACCGAATACGCCCTCGCCGAGCTGGCGCCACTGACGGAAGAGACTCCCTCGGCGCTCTGTGCCTTCGACATCGCCTTCCACGACCTGCTAGGGTTGGCTACAGGGTTACCCCTCTATCGTCTCCTGGGCGGATACCGCGATCGTATCCAGAGTTCCGTGACGGTGAGTCTGGGAGGTGTCAAAGAGACAGTAGAGCGGGCGCGCAACCGGGTCAGACAGGGTTTCCGCATCCTTAAACTGAAGGGGGGGCTCCATCCTCAGGAGGATGTGGAGCGGGTACGGGCTGTCTGCGACGCCTTCCCCAACGTCACCGTGCGTCTCGATGCCGATCAGGGTTACACCATCGAGCAGGCATTGGACGTTGCCCGGGCCCTGGAGGATCGCCTGGAGATGCTGGAGCAGCCTATTCCCGTCGCCGAAGGGGTGGACGAGCTGCGGAGGATCACGGCGCTGAGCAGCGTGCCGATCCTCGCGGATCAGAGCGTCGTGGGACCCGGCACGGCGCTGGAGATTGCCGGTCGTCATGCCGCCGATGGCCTCAGCGTCAAGTTGGCGACTTGCGGTGGTCTACGCTGTGCCCGCCAGACGGAATCCATCGCTCGGGCCGCTCACCTCGCGACGATGGTGGGATGCGTCCACGAACCGGCCCTGCTCATCGCCGCCGGGTTGGCCTTCGCCCTCAGCAGCCCCGGCGTCCGCTACGGTGACCTCGACGGGCACCTGGATCTCGTCGACGACCCCACGCGCGAGCGCTTCCTCCTGGAGAAGGGGTGGCTCATCGCCACCGACGTGCCGGGCCTGGGGTGCACGGTGGAGTTATAACCACTTTTGAGATGAAAGTTCTATCCGCTTTACAGGAGAGTGCGGGTGCATGGGAAGATGAGGCGTATCCTGAGTTGAGTACATCCGAGGACGTCAATCGCTGGCTAGAACAATTGCGCGCTTCATGGCGGCGCGTTCCTCTCTTAACGGAGGAACACGGTGGCTGACTACTTGCTGGATTCCAACGTGCTCATACAGCATCTACGGGGGCATAGGCCAACAACGGACCTGTTGAAACGCTTGGCTCTTGATGGACACTTGGGCATTGCCACCATTGATGTCCCCGATGCCATCATCGCAGCGACGGCGCTACACCATGATCTGACGCTGTTGACCTACAACCCCAAGCATTTTACGATGGTGGATCTGCAATGCTATGCGGGGATGCCCCCTCTTTCCTGACAATAAGTCCGCCTGGAAAACCGGAAGGGTGTGTATTTCAGCTTTCGATGAATTCAGAGAATAAGGGAGTGCGCTTTGATAATTATATTTCGATGTTTACTTGAACCTCAAATCCACGAGAGGGGAAGGACATGAGAGAAGTTCCCAAAGATTGCCAGCTCCGCCTTGGTGTGAGTACCTGTCTCCTCGGAGAGCGGGTACGCTACGACGGCGGTCATAAGCTCGATCGCTTCCTGGTCAATATGCTGGGCGAGTACGTGGAGTGGGTCCCTGTCTGTCCGGAGGTGGAGTGCGGCCTGCCGACGCCCCGCGAATCCATGCGACTGGTGGGAAATCCCGAAAGCCCACGTCTCGTCGCGCCCCGCTCGGGGCACGACTATACCGAGCAGATGCACACCTGGGCCGAGGGCCGTCTCGACGATCTGGAGCAGATGGGCCTTCACGGCTTCATCTTCAAGAAGAATAGCCCTTCCTCGGGACGGTTCCGCGTGCGTGTTTACAACGAGGCCGGGATGCCCTCGCGTGTCGGCGTGGGCCTCTTCGCTCAAGCCTTCGTCGACCGCTTCCCCTACCTTCCGACCGAGGAGGAGGGACGTCTCAACGATCCCCGTCTGCGCGAGAACTTCATCGATCGCGTTTTCATGGTTTGCCGCTGGCGCCAGATGTTGGCGGAGGAGCCCACGCCCGGCGGGCTGGTGCGTTTCCATACCGGCGTGAAATTGACGCTCATGGGACACAGCCCGTCCCATTACCGGGCTCTGGGAAGGCTCGTCGCCAAGGCGGGTCTCCTTGACTGGGACGAGTTGCGCGAGCAGTACATCACCCTGCTCATGGAGGGTATGGAGGTACTGGCGACGCCGGGCAAGCACGCCAACGTTCTCCAGCACCTCATGGGCTACCTCAAGGAGAAGCTAACAGCGGAGGATAAGCAGGAGCTTCTCGGCCTCATTGAGGACTATCGCAAGGGGCTGGTGCCCCTGGTGGTGCCCGTGACCCTGCTCAAGCATCACCTCCGCCGCCATGAGGTACCGGAATGGGTCCACGAACAGTCCTATCTCCATCCCTATCCCCGGGAGCTGATGCTGCGGAATCACGTCTAACCGCCCTGGCTCTAGCCGGATCGTCAGATCCGGCGGGCCAGGCTTTCCAACGCTTTGGGCGGATCTGGATTTCAAGAGTACCTAATCTTGGAAGAACGCCCGATGTGCGCCGCACATCGGGCGTTCTTGTTTCTGCTCAGTGTCAGTCAGTACGAATGGGAAATTATCACCTCAGGGCGCGTTCCGCACCACCAGCGGCAGGAAGAGATTCCAGGGCCAGCGGATGTCATAGGCGTGGACACTGCCGCTGTCGGTGCCGGCATAGACCCGCCCCTGCCCGATACCGACAGTCGGATCGATGGCCACGGCGTAGACGTTGTCGGTCAGCAGGCCAGCGGCCAACACGGTCGTTGTCTGGACGCCCCTCGGATCTTGAACTTCGATGACATCAGACGTAGAGGCAACGTAGAGCCGGTCGGGTATCGCTGCCGAGATTGCCAGATCTGTTGGATTGAACCCCCGCTCAACCTCCTGCCACGTCGCGCCCAGATCATCACTCCAGTAGAGGATGTTCGCAGCTGCGTAAACTATCCTGGGGTTCACCGGATCGAAGGCCAGGGCTTCAACGTCATTATAGAAACCGGTGGGGCCCGTGAAGGTCCACGAAGAGCCTCCATCTGTGCTCTTGAATGCGCCGCTGTCGGTGCCCGCAAAGACAATCGTCGGCGTGACGGGATGCACAGCCACGGCGCGCACGTAGGAGTCGGTGATCCCGGTTGTGGCGGTGAGCCAGCTGCTGCCTCCATTGGTAGTCGTGAAGACACCTCCACCAAAAGTCGCCGCGTAGAGAGTATCCGGCGCGCCGGGTTTGACGGCCAGATCCAACACGTTCCTGGTAGTCAGCCCGTTGCTTCTATCCTGCCAGCTGGCGCCGCCGTCGGTGCTCCTGGAGACCCCGCTTCTCGTCCCGGCGTAAATGATCTTGTTTGGCGTTGCAGGAGCTTCTACCAGAGTGTGCACCGTTGAGCTGATGGGTAACGCATTCCACGTCGTCCCTCTGTTGGTGCTCTTGAAGACGCCGTATTCCCGCGTGCCCGCGTAGAGTGTGGAGGGAATGTCCGAATCCATCAGGAGCGTCTCCACATGATGTGCTGTCAAGCCATTGTTAACCGCGTTCCAGGTATTACCGGCGTCATGGGTTACGAAGACGCCACCACCTTCGGAGGTCGCGTAAAGGCGATTTGGCTGTGCGGGATCCATTACCAGGCGCCAGATAGCTGACCCTGTCAACCCCTGCCCCATGTCTACCCAGCTGTCCCCACCATCCATCGTCTTGAGAACGGTGCCCAGAGACGCCGCGTAGACCGTCTGGGGCCGCGAAGGATCCACCGCTAGGTCATAGACGGAATGATGCTCGCTCAGATCCCCGTTGTTGGCCGCAGTCCAGGTGGTGCCCTCGTCGGTGCTCTTGAAGATGCCGCCTCGGGAAATACCGGCGTAGAGTATCGTCGGCGTCACGGGGTTGACCGCGAGCGCCTGCACGTCCGTGTTGGTCATGCCGGTCGTGGATGAGATCCAGGTCTGTCCGCTGTCCCTGGTCCTGTAAACACCGGCGCCGTAAACGCCGACGTAGACCGTCGTCGGTGTGATAGGGTTGAAAGCGATGGCATCGGCTGTGCCGGTGTGCGTCAGAACCTGGGTCCACGTGCTGCCGGCGTTGGCGCTGCGGAAGAGTCCATCACCGCCGGCCTTACCGACAAAGATCTCGGTGGGTGTCAGAGGATTGCTCGCCATGGCCCGGATCGTTGCAGATGGCAGACTACCCGTGATGTCCGTCCAGGTCATCCCTTGATCCGTACTCTTATAAACGTCGCCGAAGGACGAAACGTAGATGGTACTCTGAGCATCAGCCGCGACGATAAGCTCATCGTCCGACGCGGGGAGCATCGCAGATCCAATGATCTGCCAGGTGGCCGCGCTGTCGGTGGTTTTGTATACACCGATGGCGCGCGTACCTGCGTAGAGCACACTGGAATCGTTAGGATCTATCGCCAGCGTTGGTACGAGCCCTCCTTCTGGACCAATGGGCGTCCAGATGCCGAACCCGGCCCTCGCGCTTCTTGTAGATGCCAGAGCGACGAGGGCCAACACGGCAAAGGTAAACAGAAATCGCAATCGTCGATAGGTCATAATATGAACCTCCTCACGGATTATCTCCCGTCTGTTCTTGAACTCAATAGTTTCGTAGCGTCACGGGGACGTAGATGTAGAGCACGTACTCATCTGCGCCGAGGTCGGGCGCGCCAACTCGCAGGTCGCCGAAGAAGTCTCTCGACACTGGGCTAGGCACACCCCGATTGATGGCCGCAGAGCCGGAGCCGATAATCGCGAATCCGGGAGCGGTGATGTTGGGATTGCCGGTGTAGGCATTGGTCACGGTGATGATCCCGGGTCCCGTCGTGTTCTGCTGGTTGCCGAACCACAGCACGCCGTTGATGACAGCCGTGTTCGGTAGTGCGGGGGGACCCGCTTGTGCAGATACGACCACCGTGTGGCTTACGGCCAGAGTGTTGGTCATGTGGAGGTTGCTGGGCTGACCGTAGAGGTCGGTGCTGACGAAGATAGCTTCCTGAGCTCCCAGACCGGGAGGCCGGGTGTTGAAGAGCAGAGAGGGATGCCACATGTGGACGTAGCTGCCTCCAACGGACATCGCTCCACCGACGTTGTCGGCACCGTTTTCGAAGAAGACGGTATTGGTCAACCACGCGGTCACCGTCTCCAGGTTAATGGCGCCTCCCTCATCCGCCCCATCGTGAATGAAGTGCCCGTCGCGGATATGCACCTCTCCACTTCGGGAATATAGTCCGCTCCCATCGCTGTCCGCCCCGTTAAGACCGATAAAAGAATCTTCGATGATAAGAGTGCCGAACTCGTGGTAGATGCCACCCCCCTGCGCACCGCTTGCCAGAGCCTCATTCTCAAAGACGGAGACGTCCGCGAGTTTGAGCGTTCCACCGTAGAAGAGGACGCCCCCACCGTTTGCAGGTCCGGCGAATCCGCCCGTGCCTCCGGTCGTTGCGTCCCCGCTGGTGAGGGCGAACCCATCGACGGTCACAGTAATGGAGCCATTGACGACGAGGGGGCGCCCCCTCCTGTCCGCAAAGAGATTGCTGCTCCTGGGAAATCTTGTCGTGAAGGTGTTGGTGTAACCGCCGAGGAGGGTCAAGGTCTTGGAGATATAGGCGACCTGGGTGTAGCCATTACGGCTATGCACATCCGTATAGGTGCCCTGAGCCACCAGGATGCGATCTCCGGGATTGGCGGCGTCGATGGCGAACTGCACCGTATGGCAGGGGTTACCGATGGATGTGCACCCGCCGACGTCGATGCCCACGGTGCTGACGTAGCGATCGGTCGGTGCCGCCTGGACCGACGCCGTTGTCCCTCCCATCAGCCAGAAGAGGGCTACCAGTAGTAGGCCACAGCCTACGGATAAAATCAACCATTTGAGTCGGTTTCTGAGATGAACCTTCATGTTGAAACCCCTTTCGAGGGTGTGCCCTTCACGGCTCGGAGAGGAGGAAGTCTAAAGAGTGGTGTGATCTACCTTCGTAACCGTCTAGGGTTTGATAGACAAATTTCATCGACGAGTGGATCTGACAGAGTCGTAATGAGGAGATTTTAAAATACTCGTCTTCATATTTACATTTTACAATAAAAGTGTGAATATTAAATCGCCTATATCTATGATATTTGTCTGACAGATGGAGGATATTGACATCCTCCGAACGGAGGAGCTACGCCTGGCCCCAACCTTATGATCTTTTCGGGTGAGGATATAGCACGTCTTACGGGTGTCCAGGGATATCGTCAATACAAGCGCGAAGGTGAGAAGTTGCTAGAAGAGCCAGCAACCTGAGGTAAAACTATGGTAGAATAGAAAAGAGGGTTGACATATTGTTGATACCGGACCCTCGAGAGGTGGATACAATGATGAAACGCTGCTCAGGCCGTCCTCTTTTGAAGAGAGGATGGCTTTTTGGTTTATTGTCGGTGATTTTGATGTTTGTGCTCGCTGTGCCGGTTTCGGCGGGTACGCCGCCCCCCGGCTCCTACCCACTCCGGATCATCCTCTTCGTTGGTGATGGTATGGGCGAGGGACAG
>JBNGDR010000021.1:0-13441 GCA_049975685.1 Anaerolineae bacterium | reverse complement strand
ACCCTGGACTTCGTGACCAAGTAGGCGCAGTTGCTACTTATCCATTTCGGAGAGGGTGTCTAACCCTCTCCGAGATGGCAGGTCATAGACTTCTTATGGAACCCAGATGTAATGACGAAGGGGGCGAGTGCTACTCGCTCCCTTCATTTGCAATCACAGCCTCGATGTCCACATATCGCACTTATATTCAATTCTTCTCTCGAGGCAATCCAGTGAATCGTATAGAAAGCGAGAAGCATTATGAGTGAAGCACTGTTGGACATGGATACCAAAGCTCCACCACGAAAAAAGAAGAAATCTGCCGGACTCAGTGCCCTCGGCAGGGTGGCTCGCTATGCATCCATCAGGCTCGTGATGTTGTTCTTCACAGTCATGGTCGGTATATATCTGACCGTGATCGTGGCCAACATGGGAGGATACGTTGACGAGATAAGGCGCGGGGCCATTCGCGAGGAGGTCTCCATGACGATCTTCGCCGACCAGAGCGCCGAGATCCGCCGAATGTCGTCCGAAGAGAAGAAGGCCCTCATCGAGGATCGGGTGGCTCTGGAGGTCAAGCGGCTGGGTCTCGATCAACCCTTCATCATCCGCAGCTTAATCTATCTCAAAGACGCCATGACCCTCAACCTGGGCTACGCGCAACAGATGGTCAGCGACACCGGCTCGAAACAGGTCCGGCTTATCCTTCTGGAGAGGCTCGCCCCCACACTGGTCTTGTGGGGAGCGGCCAATCTGTTCCTTTTCTTCTTGAGCCTCTTCATCGGCCTCTATCTCTCCCGGCGCTACGGTGGCCTGCTGGACCGCATCACCGTGACCCTGGCTCCGACCTCTTCGGCCCCGGCCTGGTTTTACGGATTGTTTCTCATCCTCATCTTCGCCGCCATTCTACGTCTTTTGCCCTTCGGGGGCATGGTGGCGACGCCGCCTCCGGAATCCACGCTGAACTATCTGTTGAGTCTGGGGAAACACCTGATCCTGCCGGTCTCGGCTATTATCATCAGCTCCATCTTCCTGCAGGCCTACAACTTCCGCACCTTCTTCTTGATCTACTCCCGCGAGGATTACGTCGAGATGGCCAAGGCCAAGGGACTCTCCGACAGGGAGATCGAGCGCCGTTATATTCTGCGCCCCACCCTACCCACCATTATCACGCAGTTTGCGCTCATGGTGATCGCACTCTGGACGGGGGCCACGATTCTGGAGACGGTCTTCAACTGGCCGGGGTTGGGCCGGGCGCTCTATCAAGCCATCGGCCTCTACGAAACGCCCGTCATCGTCGGCTCCCAGGTGATCTACGCCTATCTGCTGGCGTTCACGGTCTTTACCCTGGATTTCGTCTACGCCCTGGTCGACCCCAGGGTCAGGATTGGAGGAGGTAGAAGGTCATGAGAAACCTTCGCGAGATTACACGTTATCCGGCGGCCATGCTCGGCGCCGTGATGATATTGGTGTTGATAGGCTTTGCCGCCTACGCCATCTTCACCCTGCCTTATAGTGAAGCCGTGAGATTGTGGCGCGGCGGAAAAGATGTCTGGTATAATACGCCCAAGAAGGCGGCACCTATCTGGTTCAATTGGTTCCGCAACGAAAAACTGCCGGAGACCATCACCATCGACAGCAAAGACGAATCGGTAGACAAAACCGTCGAAGTCGTCTCAGAGGAGATCACCGACATTCAGTTTAACTTCACCTTTGACTATCCTTACACCACCTTCCCCGAGGAAATATCCCTCTTCTTCGACACCCAATATGCCGAAAAACCGCCGCACGCCTCGATGACCTGGATAACGCCCGACGGGAGAGAGATCAGACTCGCCAGCATAACAGTGGAGAGCTCCTTGACCTATCGCGCCTCCCAGGACTCTAAACTACAGCGGCGCTTGAGTAGAACCTTTGAGGGAGAGATACCGCCCCACGAAGCCCTCTTCGCCGACCCGAACGCGGAGGAGCTGGTGGCGCTCCCCGGCACCTACACGCTCCAGGTCAGCGGTACGGCCTTCGAGCCCGATTCGGACATCGACGCCGAGCTCGTGCTCTTCGGTCAGGTCCACGGCCTGGCCGGCACCGATCACCGTCGCCGCGAGATCAGCGTCGCCCTGTTGTGGGGCACACCCGTCGCACTCGCCTTCGGACTCTTAGCCGCGCTGGGCACCAGCGTCACCACAATGATCATTGCTGGGATCGGGACCTGGTACGGTGGTTGGATAGACGCGCTGATTCAGCGGATTACCGAGGTCAATCTTATTATCCCCGTGCTCCCCATCCTGATCATGATTGGTACGTTTTACTCCAAGAGTTTGTGGGTGCTGCTCGGGGTGCTGATCCTCCTCTACATTTTTGGCGGCGGCATCAAGACTTATCGGGCCATCTTCCTCCAGGTGAAGGAGTCCCCCTACATCGAGGCCGCGCAGGCCTACGGTGCCAGCGATGCACGCATCATCTTCAACTACCTGGTGCCGCGTATCATCCCCACACTGATACCTAACCTGGTTATCCAGGTGCCGGCCTTCGTCTTCCTGGAGGCAGCCCTGGCGCTGCTGGGCCTGGGTGATCCGGTGATGCCAACGTGGGGCAAGATCATCAACGATGCCCGTCTGAACGGTGCCCTCTATCAGGGCAACTACTACTGGATGTTAGAGCCATCCATCTTGCTCATGTTGACGGGATTGTCCTTTTCGCTTCTAGGCTTCTCCCTAGATCGCATTTTCAATCCAAGATTGAGAGGTAGGTAGGGTTTATGTCAGGTGATAACAATACTTTACTGAGAATAAAAGACCTGCGCCTGTACTTCCGCACAACCCAGGGCGTGGTTCAGGCCGTGGATGGCGTGGATCTTGATCTCGACGAGAATGAAGCGATTGTCGTCCTGGGCGAATCCGGTTGTGGAAAGACTTCCCTCTCCCGGGCCGTCCTTCGATTGCTGCCCACGAACGTGGCAACCTATTCGGGTCACATCTATCTGGGTGATCAGGACACGATGAGCATGGATGACGAGGAGTTTCGAGGTCACGTCCGCTGGTCGCAGATGTCCCTCGTCCCGCAGGCGGCCATGAACGCTCTGAATCCGGTCCTCAAGGTGGGCGAACAGGTGGCCGAGCCACTGCGTGTCCATAACATGATGAACCAGTCGGATGCGTTGGATAGGGTAGCCTATATGTTCAAGCAGGTCGGCGTTCCCGTCGATTTCATCGACCGTTACGCCTTCGAGTTGAGCGGCGGCATGCGCCAGCGCGTGGCCCTGGCTATGGCCCTGGTGGCCACACCGGTCCTGGTTTTCCTCGACGAGCCCACCTCTGCGCTGGACGTGCTCACGCAGGCTAACATCTTCAACGTGCTCAAACGTCTCAAATATGAACTGGGAGTTAGCTTCATCCTCATTACCCACGACATCGCTACCTCCAGTGAGCTCGCGGATAAGGTGGCCGTGATGTACGCAGGCCAGATCGTAGAGGTCAATGAGGCCCGCAACTTCTTCACCGAGCCCCTCCACCCCTATTCCAAACTGCTGATGGCCAGTGTGCCCAAGCTCAAGGTGGAACAGGAGCCTACGTTTATCACTGGGCAACCTCCGAGTTTGTTGGGACCACCAACCGGATGTCGTTTTGCATCCCGTTGTCCTTCGGCATTTGACAAATGCAGCGAGGAGCCCCCTGTGTACAAGGTGGATGGACAGGAGGTGAAATGCTGGTTATATGCACAACACGTAGAAGGGGAGTATGGGTATGTCAGTTAGTGTAAATGAACAACCCCAAGCCGGGGAGATGGCCGCCTTGCAGGGAGCACCGCATACCGACGCGCTGCTCTCGATCCAGAATCTGCACGTGTGGTTTGAGCTCAAACGCTGGGGCTTTCTGCACAGCGGGTACGTGCAGGCCGTGGACGGCGTTAACTTCGACCTGAAGCGGGGTGGAGCTATCGGCATTGTGGGCGAGAGTGGTTGCGGTAAGACCACGTTGATGAAGACGGTGCTGGGGTTGTACGAACCGACCAAGGGCAAAGTCATCTTCGACGGGAAGGATCTCAGCGAACTCAGCCCTCAGGAGATGCGAATCTATCGCGCGAAGGTGGGATACGTCCAGCAGGACCCCTACGGTGCCCTGCCGCCCTTCATGAACGTAGAACGTATCCTCGCGGAACCCATGATCGTCGCAGGTGTGAAGGATAGGGACGAACGCGAGCAACGCATCAATGACGTGATGGTTGAGGTCAAGATGACCCCAGTCGATGACTTCTTGACCAAATTCCCTCACATGTTGAGCGGCGGACAGCAGCAGCGCATTGTCATCGCCCGCGCCATGATCATGCAGCCGGGGCTTATCGTGGCCGATGAGCCGGTTTCGATGTTAGATGCGTCGGTGCGCGTGGAGATCCTGAGACTTCTGCAGGGGCTACAGGCCTCCCATAATCTCTCGGTGATCTACATCACGCACGATCTCTCCACCGTCCGGTATTTTTCCGATCAGATCTTCGTCATGTACGCGGGCAAGCTCGTCGAGAGAGCTGACGTGAATGACCTTCTCAACAACCCCCTGCATCCCTACACGCAGGCCCTACTGCTGGCGACCCCCGATCCGGATTACCGTAACGCGTTGGAGTTCAAAGAGGTACCTCCCGGTGAGCCGCCCAGCCTCGTCAAACCGCCACCGGGCTGCCGCTTCCATCCCCGGTGTCCCCGTAAGATCGAAGGGCTGTGTGAGAAGGAGATACCGCCCGATTTCGAACCGGAGCCGGGTCACAACGTAGCGTGTTGGTTGTACAGGTAGGACGGGGAGGAAAAATCGGATTTCTCGCGGGACCAAGTGCCACACTTGGTATCTTGATTCTGAGAAATCCGATTTTTCAACAGATACAGGTTTGTAGATAAGGTTGGATAAGATCATGATTATGAACAATCCTAAGCAGCTCATAATTATAGGGACTTGCCTGTTGCTCTTGGGGTTTGTCCTGCCGGTCATGATGGTCGTCGGCGTCTTCAACACGACGTTCTGGTTGAGCATTCTGTCCTACGGGGCTTCGGTGAGTGGTCTATTGCTGGGCTTCCTGGGTATCGCAGTAGCCAGCAGAATGAAGGAAGAATCTGATTCCCCCCCACAGATCTGGGGGGAGTAGTCAACCGTAAGCGATTGGGTCGGACAGAATCCCACATCTGGTATCCTGGTTCTGAAAAATCCGGTGTTTTTCAGTGCGGTCACTCATTGTGGGGGGAAAGATGCGAAAACGTAAGCTCGTAGGTGTATTGGGAGCCATCCTCTTTTCTATTGGCGTCCTGTTGGCCATCGTGCTCATCGGCATCAGCGTCTGGGCCGATCTGGAGGCGGTACTCTTCAATCCCCAGCCCCGGCAATTCAAGCCTTTCAGGGGCCTGCGTTGTCCCATCGTCATGACCACCGAAGAAACGCGCACGATACGCGCGCGCTTCAAGAACACGCTTGATGAATCAACCGAGTTCTTCATCCGCGCCTATATCAGCCACGGCTACGTGACCCTGCGGCGCGAGGTAATCACGGAGCTTCCCCTCGATCCGGGGGAGGTTGAGGTGGTGGAGTGGGCTATCGACAAGGAAGACGCCGCGTTTGAACGGCTGGTGCTTTTCAGAATGACGGCCAGGGGCGCATACCCGCTGCCCAATCGCCAGGCAACCTGCGGCGTCCTGATGGTCGACATGCCCTCCTTGACCGGCAGGCAGATCGTGACCATTCTCCTGGTTGGGGGCCTGCTCTGTATGGTAGCTGGCGGAGCACTCTGGCTCACCACCAACCCTCACGTGCTCGATCTCCAGGTACAGGTGACCCGGGCCATGGTCTTCCTGACTCTCAGCACCCTTGCGGGTCTGTTGACGAGCCTTCTGGGCTGGTGGGTTCCGGGGGCCATCTTCCTCGTGGTCACCGTGCTGGCGATAGGCGTTATCATCGGTCACTTTGCTAACCCAGATACATCGTCCTAAGGGCTCGTACAAGAATAGGGTGTGTTTCATCTCAGTAGCGAAACACACCCAAAAGAATAACTTCCTCTAGATCCTCGCATCCCCAAGGGGGTCAACGCACCCCGTAGGGTAGGCATCTCGCTGCCCTGGTGTGGGAGGCTACATACTCCTTTCAGCGCTCCAGATCGAAGGCCTCGATGTTCCACATCTCCGACGCCTCTGTGGGGTCTATCTGGAAGCCGCTCACAGCGGGATGAACGGCAGCGATCTTCATCCGCAGGAAGAGGGGCAGGGCAGGTAGCTCTTCGGAGAAGATACGCTGGGCCTCCAGGTGATGCTCAGCGTAGCCCCCCTCACCAGGCAGGGAACGGAGCGCGCGGTTGCAGGCCTGATCGTAGACCTCGTTGCTGAAGCCCGGGAAATTGGGAGCCGTCCAATCGTTGTCCTCATCGGGGATGGCGGAGCTCAGGTAGAGGTCGCAGGGCGGCGGCATGATGCTGGCAGCCCACGCGAAGGAGGCCACGTCAAAGGCGCGCCCGTAGAGCGGGCCGTCCTCACCCTGAGCGAAAAACTCCAGCATAGGCAGATTCTCCGCATTGACCTGCATGCCGCACGCTGCCAGATGCTCCCGGAAGGCCTCCACGTACGCGACGTGGAAACGCTGGCTGGTGGAGGTCCAGGTAAACTCCAGAGGGGTGTTCTCTCGAACGCCCTCGACGTCGTGTGCCTCGCGGATGCCATCGCCGTCCTCATCCGTCCAGCCCATCTCATCCAGAAGATCCATGCCCCGTTCGGGATTATAGTCGTATGGGGTGATTACCTGCCCGGCGTAGAGAGGGTGTTGCGGCGCCAGGTAGCTATCCAGCACCACCGAGCGTCCGTAAAGCAGCGCATTCATCACGCCCTGGCGGTCGAGACAATAGGCCACAGCCTGGCGCATACGCACGTCCTGGAAAAAATCGGGGCGGTTGTAGTCCGGCGCCGGGTTGATGCCGAAGTTCACGTGTTCCCAGAGAGTATCCGGGCTCAGAGCAGCACGTACCACACCGTGCTCGTCCAGCTTGAAGAGAAGATCGGCCTGGTTCTCCAACCCGCTATCCTCGGTGACGATGTCACATTCACCCGCGAGGAGCTGGGTTAACGCCAGGTTCGAGTCATTGACGAAGCGATAGATCACCGTCTCAACGTAGGGCAACCCCTCGTCGGCGCGGAAGTAGTTGGGGTTCTGGACGACGGTCAGATGGTCGCCCACGACCCACTCCTGGATCACAAAGGGCCCCCACCCCAGGGGAGAGCGGGCCGCTGCCTCCGCCTCCAGAAGATCGGCGGCAGTATAACCCAGTTCCTCCTCCCAGAGGTGCCGGGGGAGGGGATGGAAGAAGTTGAGGAAGTAGGTGCTATCCAGGTAGCCCGGCAGCCCAGTCCACAGCGTCGTCGACCCGTCGATGGCCTCGTAGTCGGCGGTGCGCAGCGTCACGTATTTGGAGGCAGGTGTATCGGGGTCCCGGCGGATCTCATAACCGTAAACGGAATCCTCGGCGGTCAGCGGCTCCCCATCCGACCAGAGGAGCCCCTCCTTCAATTTGAATGTGACCTCCATCTGATCCATCTCCACCGGTTCGCCCGTGAATTCAACGGCGCAGTCGAGACTACGACATCCTGTGGGGAGCACGGTCAGTCCCTGGGTCAGTGGGCCAGGCTCATCGTAAGCATCCACCACCATATCGCCCTCCTGGACGATAATGGTATCGATGACAGTGTCGCCATCTATGAGACTGGGCAGTTTCTGGAGGATGATGGGCTGGTAATCGTAGGTGCGATTGTCGATGGGGCCGTCGTAAATCGCCTGGTGGATGTGGAGAGCAGCCTGCTGATCTCCACCGTAGAGATAGAGGCTCTCGGGTTCTTCGCTCTGGCAGATGACCAGCGTCTTGGGCTCGACCGGGGTGGGCGTCGGCTCGGGCGTCGGCTCGGGCGTGTGTGTCGCCGTCGATGTGGGCGCGGGGGTCTCAGTCGGTGTCAGGGGTTCGGTCAAGGGCGGGGCGCAGGCCGACATCAGGAGGAACGCCATGAGACATGCAACGTAGGGCAACAGTGTTTTGGTTGACATAGTTTCTCCTGAATTCTGAATATTGACACACTCTGACCGGATTTAATGGGATAGAGGGACTTTCCGGCATACTCTCGCGAGATCAGAGGTCTTTTCACAACATGGGACCATTGTAATGAAGCGAGGGGGAAAGTCAAACAAGAAAGGGGGCAAGCTACAGCCCCCGAGACGGGGGCGGGGAGCGATGAATGCAGGGGAGCGATGAATGCAGGGGTTGTTCACTTCAAAGGTGGGACGCACTTCAGCGCTGAAGATCAAGCCAGGGAGAACGTAAAAGCGTCGCAGTGTGAGACGTCAAGTACGTCCCGCTTAGGAGATTAACCGCATAGCCACGATCTGGCGGGGCAGGAAGTTGATCTCAGGCAGGAGCTGCAGCTCCCAGCTGAACTCCGAATCCTTCGGAAGCCTGACCTCCCAGGTCCGCAGCGCGGGCATGCTACGGTAGGCCAACAGACGGTCAATCCATACACGCCAGAAGGGTAGAGTCCGCGCTTCGATCTCCCGAACCACGCGCGGCCAGAGGTTGTGGGAAGACCGAGCCCTGCTGTAAGGTTCCAGGGCCTGCCTGAACAGACTATCCACATCCTGGTAATGTCTAGGTGAATTCATAGCTCATCTCCGGAACAGGACGCTGGCGTTGCGTCAAAGCCTTACGCAGGCGCTCACGAGCGTAATAGAGACGCGATTTCACTGTTCCGATCGGCAGTTCGAGAACACGACCGATCTCCTCCAGAGAGAGACTCTCCAGATAGAAAAGCACGACGACCGAACGGTGGGTGGGAGGCAGGCCGGCGATGACCTCGCGGACGAGGCGCACTGTCTCCTCTTCCTCCGTCTTCCGATCGGGAGCGGGGAAAGGGGTGGGAAGGCCGGAGAGCCATTCCAGCACGTCGTCTACCGGCTGGGTCCAACGCGTCTTGGAAGCCCAGTCGTAGGCCAGATTCAGTGTGACGCGATAGAGCCAGGGCTTCAGGGGGCGCTCCCCATCGACCGTGGCCGCGTAGGTGTGCAATCTCACAAAGCACTCCTGCAGAATATCTTCGGCGGCGTGTTCGTTGCGCGTGACGGCCAACGCGGTACGGAAGACCAGATCGTGGTACCGCTTGTAAAGCTCGCCGAGAGCTTCCAGATCTCCATTCTGGAGCCGCTTAATCAGGAGATTGTCCATGCACGTTATCCCTTCACTTACTAAATATACTCGCTTGGGGTCATCAAGGTTCATTTTCCTCGCCCTCATACCGGGCGAGCAAACTCTCGTCCTCCTCCGACAACGGCGCCTCCGACAACAGGTCGGGACGACGGCGGTAGGTGCGCGCCAACGCCTGCTCTCGTTTCCAGAGGGCGATGGCCGCGTGATTGCCGGAGCGCAACACCTCCGGGACCGACCATCCTCTGAAAGAGGCCGGACGGGTGTAATGCGCGCCTTCCAGCAGGCCCCGGGCGTGCGAATCCTGCTGGGCACTCTCTGAGGTACCCAGTACGCCGGGCAGCCAGCGGGCTACCGCATCGATGATCACCATGGCCGGCAACTCCCCACCGGTCAGGACGTAATCCCCGATAGAGAGCTCGTCGGTCGCCAGGTGCTCCCGGATGCGCTCATCGAAGCCCTCGTAGTGACCGCAGACGAGAAGAAGGCGCTCCTGTTGGGCCAGATTCCGTACTATCGCCTGGGTCAGCGTGCGGCCCTGGGGTGTGAGCAGGATAATGGGCGCCCTATCCTCGCCCAGGATATTCTCCACGGCGCGGAAGACAGGTTCAGGCTTGAGGACCATCCCCGCCCCGCCGCCGTAGGGGACGTCGTCGGTCATCTGGTGGCGGTCAAGGGCGTAATCTCGCAGCTGGTGCAACAGGATGGTCAGAAGCCCATCCAGTTGAGCACGTTTCAGAATGCTCTCCTGCAAGGGGCCCAGGAACATCTCCGGGAACAGGGTCAGTACATCTATCCGCATTGATTCCACTCCGGGGCGCGGGCCTCTCAAGTTAATACGCCCCTGATCTTAACATAAGATCAAGGTTAGTTCAAGGAAGGTCTTTGACCTTAAAGGTGATCTTAGTCCTTCTGCAAGGCAGAGGGGCGCGCGTCAACCTGCGTTGACCCGGCCCCTGAGCCGCCGGCAGGATACTTCGGTATCCGTCCGCTACGCCGCCCGCTTCCAGAGATCGGCGGCCAGCTCCCGCGAGCGCGCGGTGATCTCCTCCTCATCCAGCGTGAGCAGGCGCCGATCCCGCATGAGAACCCGGCCCGCGCTGATGGTCGTGGTGATCATCGAAGCCTCGTAGCCGAAGATGAAGTGCCAGGGGAGGTTGCCCGCCGTGAGGGGTGTGGTGGGGTGATAGTCCACCAGGATGATATCCGCGGCGGCCCCCGGCGCCAGGACGGCCAGCCTCTCACCGGGCCAGAAGATTCGGTGAAGCTGATCGTTGGCTTCAAAGGCCAGACGGAAGACCATATCGCCCGGCATGACGCGGGGATCGCGTTGGACCAGTTTGTGGGCCAGGTAGGTGGTCTTCATCTCGGCGAACATGTTGTTGCTGAAGCCGTCGTTGCCCAGCGCCACCTTGACCCCGTGATCCAGCAAGGCCTCCACGGGCGTGATGCCCACAGCGTTGTTCATGTTGGAACGCGGCTGGTGCGTCACCCAGGTCCCCGTCTCCGCCAGGACCTCCATCTCGCTCTCATCGACGTGGACGGCGTGGGCGACGATGGTCTGGGGGCCCAGAATGCCCGCGTCGTGGAGGCGGTGGATCACCCGCTTGCCCGACTTCTCCAGGCTGTCCTCGACGTCCTCCAGACCCTCGGCGGCGTGGATGTGGAAGCCCGTCCCCAGACCCTCGGCAGCGGCAACGGCGTCGGCCAGCGTCTCGTCGCTCAACGTCAGCGAGGCGTGGAGGCCGAAGGAGGCGGCGAGCTGCGGGTGGGGTTCGCGGCGCATCCGCTCCAGGAAGCGCACATTCTCGCGGATGCCAGCTTCGGCCAACGCCTGGCCGTCGCGGTCGGTGACCTCGTAGCAGAGGGATGCGCGCAGACCGGCGTTAAGCACCTCCTCGGCGATGATGTCCAACGACCCCTCGATGGCGTGGGGGCTGGCGTGATGGTCGATGAGCGTGGTGGTGCCGTGGCGGATGGCGTCCGCCAGGCAGACGCGGGCCGAGTAACGCACATCCTCGGGCGTCAGGAGTTTATCCAGCCGCCACCAGAGGCGCTCCAGAATCTCCCCGAAGCGGGAGGCAGCAGGGCCGGGGTAGGACCATCCCCGGGCGAAGGCGCCGTAGAAGTGGGTGTGGCCGCAGAGGGCGGCCGGCAGGGCCAGCTGGCCCCCGGCGTCCAACTGCTCCTCGCCGGGATGAGCGGCGGTCAGCGCCGCCGTTGTATCGACGGCCTCGATCTTCCCCTCACGGATGAGCAGGGCACCGTCGTCGATAAGTTGGGGATCATCTCCAAAGGTCGCGACTTTCGCGTGGGTGATAAGCATGGGAACCTCCTATTGCGTATTGCGTATTCCGTATTGCGCGAGCCACGAAATACGAGATCCTTCGACTGCGCTCAGGACAAGCACGCAATACGGAATCATTAGAGAGCAATCGAATTACAACGTGAACTTTTCAATCTGCATTTATCTAGCACAATCCACCGGCGATGCCAGCCTGGGTTGGATCCCCACACGCCGCTCCTCCAGGTAGGCCTGAAGCTCGGCACCCAGGAGTAGGATGAGATAACTCCAATAAGCCCAGACGATGGGGACCACGATGCTCCACAGGGAGCCGTAAAGCAAGGGGTAGCGGATAAGCCCGGCCGTCAAGGCCCAGGCGAAGAGCTCCCGGCTGACGACCCACACCACGCTCACCCCCAGCCCGATGCAGATGGCCCTCCGCCAGCTCACGGGCTTGGTGGGGAAGAAGCGGAAGACCGTAAGGTTGAGGATCACCACGGAGAGCAGCGACAACCCCCGCTCCGTCCACGTGGGGAAGGGGGGCGCCAGCTCTTCAAGGATAGGAAACCAGACGGGTAGCAGCTGCCATAACGTACGGGCGATAAAGGCAAACAGCACCCAGGCCGTCACGCTGAGCAGGGAGAGGATACCGATGAGGCGCCGCTTCCAGAAGGTACGAGGCTGGCAGCGCTCCCATACCGCGTTGATGGCATTCTCCAGCACCGTGAACATCCCCGAGGCCGACCAGAGGGCCCCCAGAGCGGCCACCGTGCCCAGCGTCCCCCGGTAGCGCAGAATGCTCTCGATGTTGACCCGAACGGTCTGTGTGCTCGCCGGGAGGAGCGATTCCAGGGTGTTCAGCGAGAGGGCCTGGACCTCAGCGGCGTCGACGAAGAGGCTCGCGACCGATAGTATGAAGAAAAGCAGGGGCACCGTTGAGAGAAGCGTGTAGTAGGCCAAGGCCGCCGCGTGGATGCTCACCTGATGGCGCGCGCAGCGATTCGCCATCTCTCTTACGAAGACGATGGGACCCCAATCTCGCAAACGGATCAATCCGGAAAGCACCTTCACCTGAATAGTCCCTCACACCCCGGCGAAACGCGGATCGCGGGCGATGATCCGGTGAAGCCCCTCGCGGAGGGTCACCTTGGGTTTGTAGCCCAGTTTCCGCGTCGCCCGAGTCAGATCGGCCCGGAGGCGGGGGACGCCCCCACTTTCGACCGGGCTGTAGATGATATTACTCTCCGACCCCGTGATATCCAGAATAAGACGGGCGACCTCATTGATGCTGGTCTCCTCACCGCTGCCGACGTTGATGGTCGCGCGGCAGACGCCGTCGACGACGCTCGCAGCCACCAGCGCAGTAACCACGTCGTCGATGTAGACAAAATCCCGGGTCTGGGTACCATCGCCGAAGATGACCAGGGAGCCGCCGCCGAGGGCCTGCCGGAGAAGCTGGGGGACCACCGGCGCGTGGGTTGGGGGCAGATTCTGATGGGGACCGTAGGCGTTGAAGATGCGCAGCGCGACGGTCTCGATACCCCAGAGCTCGCCGATGGTGTGCATGTAGTATTCGGCAGCGAGCTTGCTCACGGCGTAGGGGGATTGGGGACGGGGGCGCGTCCTCTCCTTGATGGGCTGTTCCGCCTGCTTGCCGTAGATGGCGCCCGAGGAGGCGAGAACCAGGCGCTGCACCCCCACGTCGCGCATCCCTTCCAGCAGAGCGACGGTGCCGCCCACGTTGACCTCGTTATATTCCACGGGATAGAGCACCGATTCGGCGACGAGGACGCGGGCCGCGAGATGGTAGACACAATCCACGCCCTGCAACAGCGTCCAGAGCTTGGGCCGATCCTGAACACGGCCCCGGTGGAAGAGTACGCCCTTATCCAACCGTGCAGGATCTCCGGCGCTGAGATCATCGAGGACGAGAACTTCGTGCCCCTGCCGGTATAGGTTGTTAGAAAGCGTACAGCC
>JBNGDR010000020.1:0-13509 GCA_049975685.1 Anaerolineae bacterium | reverse complement strand
TTTCTGAGGAGGCGACATGACAAAGCGAGCTCTCAAGATCGGCGGCTGGATCGTAGGTGGATTTCTGCTCCTCGGGCTTATGGGGGTCTTCATCCTCTTCTTCTTCCTTACCTCCGACTTCGAATCTCAGATCTACACCCCCGAGCAGGAGGACTTCCTGCTCTACAGTTACGAACGTAACATCGTACAGGCACCTCCTGTCTCCAACCTCGTCCTCCCCGGCGGTGAGGTGCAGGCGGCAACACTGGCGGAGTGGCAGGCCGAGGTGGAGGCCCGGCTCGACGCCCGGTACGAGGAAGAGGCGGGCGTCACGGCGACGGTCTACGATCTGCTCTTCGACGCGACCTACCACCTCAGCTATCCGGGTCCGGCTCCCACGGCAACGGTGGAGCTGGTCTTTCCCTTCCCCGACAATCTGGAGAATCTACACGAGGTGGAATTCCTCGTCGATGGTCAAGAAGCGCCCCAGGCGCGCTACAGCGTCAACGAGATCCGCTGGCAGAAGCTGATGGAGGCAGGTGAGGAACACGACGTGGTGATGAGTTACCGGGCCACCGGCGCGCAGAGCTTCGCCTACGGGCTGAGCCGCGACCGCCGCTTCGATGTCCTCGACGTGGTCGTGCAGATCGAGGGACTTACAGGGAGCGAGGTAATGGACGATGCCCTCCCCCTCACCGATCACACCGTCGACGCAGACACGGAGGGCGGAGAGATCTTCCGATGGTCCTACGAGGGGCTGATCCCAGCGCGCGACGTCAAGATACAACTGCCGGAACGTCTTAGTCTGCGCCAGCGCATCGCGCGCCTCCAGGCAGACTTCCAGGGGTTGGCCGCGGCCGCGCCCTTCTGGGTGGGACTCTTCCTCGTGGCCCTGGCTGGTATGTTCTGGATCGACGAGATCCGCATGTCTATCATCGGCTACCTGCTGGTAGGTCTGGGGTTGGCGCTCTTCTATCCCCTGCTGGTCTTCCTGAGTGGCTTCGTCGGTGTTGTGCCTGCTGCCATCCTGTCACTGGCATCGGTCTCGGCCCTCATCCTCGCCTTCCTCGGGTTCAGTGTAGGCTGGCGGGAGACGTGGTGGCGGGCAGCGTGGCTTCTCTTCATCGTACTGGTCTGCTTCTCGCTGGGAATGCTGATCCCCTTCTCCGGGCTGATCCTGGCCTTCGGCGGCCTCTTGCTGGTGGCGACTTTTATGTGGCTCTATGCCCGGCGCCCTCGCGTGCAGGAGGAGCCGGAGACAAGAGAGGAGATGATGGAGGCGGAGCTCGAAGCAAAACCGAAGGCGACAGCGGTGGAACACCATTGCCCCCGCTGCGGAGAAAGTGTGACAACCGATCCCCCACAGGCCTTCTGCGCCGCCTGTGGTTACGACGTGCGCCCCTTCCGCCGGTGTAAGGTGTGCGGTCACGAGCAATTCGCACCACCCGAACTGAAGAGCGCCCACTGCCAGAATTGTGGCACCGCGCTCCCATAACATGAGAGCAAAAAGCAGCAGAATTCTCACGGAAAGCCCCCACCTGCTCGGAGAAATATCACGCCCATCGTAGCAGTCTCTGACCACGGTATGTATCCCTGGTAAGGGGATGGACATCATCCGCGGCTACTGCACTTAACGCTCGCAACCCTGTTTCCAGGGGTGGATGCATAGCTGACAAACCAGTTTCCGAGCCGGATTTCGCTAGAGCCGCCCCCGAGACGGTGGCTGGGAGCTTTTTCATCCAAATGCGCTAACTTTCAAGCAACATCAAGTTGCAATTTGTAAGACGTTCGTATATCATATCATTAGGGTTAAGGGTTATACTGAACAGAGTGTGAGGGGGCTAGTTGAGCAGCTGGCTGAAGCGCCACAAATGGCCAAGAGTAGTTCTGATTGCTGTGGTTCTGCTCATCCTGGGCGCCTCGACCATGTATTTTTTCTCACAATACGACGAATTCAACCGCGAGAACGTGCGCGATTTCGTCGATGGGTTCGGAGTCTGGGCCCCCCTGGTCTACTTCTTGGTCTTTGTTGCAGCATCACCTGTGCCATTTCTTGGTCCCATCATCACAGCAGCGGGCGGCTTACTCTTCGGAGTTGTGAGGGGCACCCTCTACACCGTGATATCAACGACGCTAGCCTCATTGATCCCTTTCTGGATCGCCCGTTCGCTGGGTCAGGAGTGGGTAGAAGAGCAGGTGGACGGCGGAAAGGTAGAGGAGCTCTATCAACAATCGGAGGGGCGTTCGGGATTCGTCTTCATTCTCGTACTGCGTCTGGTCCCGGTAGTCCCCTGGGAGATACAGAACTACATCGCGGGGCTCACAAAGATCTCGGTACCCGTCTTCCTGTTAGCTTCCTTCGTGGGGCTCATGCCCGGCACCTTTGCCTACACCTTCCTGGGCTCCGCCGCTCCAGAGCCGGGTTCCTGGCAGTTTGTCGCGGCCATCGCACTGGTGATCATAACGAAGGTCATTGTCCCGGTCGTCGTCACCTACACGCAGAACCATAAAATGAACAACAAGGAAGAATCCAATGAATGATGAAGAGAGAAAAAAAGAACGCAAGTGGCCCCAGATCGTCCTCGCCGTCGCCATTTTCCTGATCTTCGCAGCCCTGGCCTGGTACTATTTCTCGCTCTACGACAGATTCAATCGCGCAAACCTGGAGGATTTCGTCAGCCGGTTCGGAGCCTGGGCGCCCCTGGCCTACGTCGCCATCTACGTGATCAGCGCACCCATTCCCTTCCTGGCGCCTGTCATCTCAGCCGTGGGCGGCCTGCTCTTCGGCACGCTGTGGGGGATGTTGCTGGTGGTAGGTAGTGCCACCCTCTCGGCTCTCATCCCTTTTACCATGGCCCGCCAGCTGGGACGGGATTGGGTGGAATCGCGAGTCAAGGGCAAACGACTGGAGGAGTACTACAAACAATCGGAGGGCTCCAGGGGCTTCACCTTCATCGTGTTGATGCGACTCATCCCGGTGCTGCCCTGGGAGATCCAGAACTACGTCGCTGGCCTTACCAGGGTTGCGGTACCCACCTTCGCCGCCGGGACGGTCCTCGGCATCCTGCCCGGCTCCTTCTCACTGGTCTTTCTGGGAGCCACGGCCACCGATCCCACCTCGTGGCAGTTCTACCTGGCCGTGGGGCTGAAGGTGGTCACGGCTCTGATCCCGCTGGTGGGCATCTACATACGGAACCGGCGGAACAAGAACAAGCAGAAGGGTTCAGAAGAAGCAACTCGTGACAAGGAAGAGAACAAGGAGTCAAGAACATGAACAAGGTCTACGATCTGGTCGTCATCGGAGGGGGATCGGCAGGATTATCAGCGGTGGGGTTTGGATTGGAGATGGAGGCAAGCACCGCCCTCATTGAGCGTAGGCGCGTGGGGGGCGACTGCACCTGGACGGGCTGTGTGCCCAGCAAATCGTTGCTCAAGGCCGCCAAGGTGGCCCATCACATGCGCACGGCCAACCGGTACGGCGTAGCACCGGTGGAGCCGGTGGTGGATCTCGCAGCAATCATGAAACACGTCCACGAGATCGTCGCCGAGACCTACGCCGAGGAGACACCGGAGGTGATGCGCGATAAGGGCGCCGATGTCTACCTGGGAGAGGCGCGCTTCGTCGATCCCCACACGCTCACCATCAACGGGGAGACCATCAAGGCACGCAACGTGGTTCTCGCCACGGGCGCCCATCCCTTCGTGCCACCTATCGAGGGGATAGACGAGGTCGACTATCTGACCTACGAGACCATCTGGGAGCTGGAGCAGCTTCCCAAGCACCTCATCGTGGTCGGAGCTGGTCCCATTGGGAGTGAGATGTCCCAGGCCTTCCGGCGGCTGGGATCGCGGGTGACGATGGTGGAGGCACGTGACCGCATGCTGGGACGGGACGATCGAGTGGCGTCGGAGGTCATGCAGCGGATCTTCGAGGAAGAGGGGGTGGAGTTCCGGCTGAACACCCGGGCGGAGCGCGTCTGGCAGGACGATGAGGGCATCCACCTCCAGGCGAACGGCGAGGAGATCGTAGGCGACCGGCTTCTCGTGGCGGTGGGGCGCCGCCCCAACGTCGAGGGGCTGGATCTGGAGAAGGCGGGGGTGGCCTACGGCCCGCGCGGCATCGAGGTGGACGACAAATTACGCACCAGCCAGGGACACATCTACGCGGCCGGCGATTGTATCGGCAGCTACCAGTTCACCCACTACGCGGGATCACTCGCCACCAGCGCAACGCGGAACGCCCTGCTACCCGGCGCCTCCAGGGGGGTCCGGGACTGGGTGCCCTGGACCACCTTCACCGAGCCGGAGGTGGCCCACGCTGGCCTGACGGAAGAAGAAGCGCGAAAGAGATACGGCGACGCGGTGGAGATCACCGACTGGCCCATGGAGAAGGTAGATCGAGCCCGGGCAGAGGTGGACACCGAGGGGTTGGTCCACCTGGTGCACAAGGGCGGCAAGGTCCTCGGCGTGACCATCATCGCAGCAAGGGCCGGAGAGCTCATCCACGAGTGGATCCTGGCGCTGGGGAGCGGCGTGAAGGTGCGCGACCTGACGACCTCTATCCACGTCTACCCCACCTACTCACGCGCGACGGTGAAGGCGGGAGGCGCCCTGCTCCAGAAGCAGTTCCTCAGCGGGACAACGGGCAATCTGGTGAAGGGCCTGGGGCGTCTGGTGCTGCGCTGGATGCGCTGGCGCCGGGGACTTTAAGTTGACAACTGCGGCAGTTGGCATATAATAGCCTCGTCAGTGCCCGAGTGGCGGAATTGGCATACGCGGCAGGTTGAGGACCTGTGCCCGTTTGGGCGTGGAGGTTCGAGTCCTCTCTCGGGCACTCTTTTTGTACCTGGAAACAGGGCGCGAAGATTTCGCGCCCTGTTTTGTGTTCTCACAGGTGGAATGGCCGAATCGACCGGCTCAGGAGGGCGTCAGCGTCGAAGTAGGCGTTGGGGTTGGGGTTGGGGTTGCCGACGGCGCTGATGGCTCAGGGGTTGGCGTATCGGTGGCAGGGGGTTCTGTGGGCTCCGTCGTTGGCGTTGCCAGGGGTGGCTCAGCCGTCGGTGTTGGTGTAGCCGGTTCGGGTGTCGGCGTATCGGTGGGTACGATGATGACGGGCGGCGTGATGATGGGTGTGGTTGTGGGCGTCGGCGTGATTGTCGGTGTGGGCGTCTCCGTGGGTGTTGGCGTCGGAGTCCCTGTGGGCGTGACCTCCGGCGTGGGTGTCGGTGTGGGCGGAGGCACCTCGACGACGATCCGATCCTCGAACTGCTTCCCGTCGGTGGTGTAGGCGACGACGCGCAGCGTGTAGCGGTGGGGTTCCAACCCCGTGGTGTCCCATATCCCCAGCAAGCCCTCCACAATGGAGACGTCTTGGGGGCCCTTAACCGCTCCCCACCCCAGAGGATTCTCACTGTACCCGTACAGCACCTCGAAGCGTTCCAGCTTCTCGGGATCCACCGTGCCGAAGATCTCCACCCGCCCGGTGACCTGAGCGCCGTTCTGCGGACGGAGAATACGCACCCGCTCAGAGGGAGCGCTATCGGTACAATATTCGTGGGGAGCGATCTCATAGTTATGCTCCTCGGCCCACTTGCGCATCCAATCACGACCTGCCGGATCCATGATCCAGTCCAGCACCACCATCACCCGTTCCGTCGTGTCTGCGCGGCAGAACTGGTTGGCGCGCTTGCCCGTTCCCCGGTCGATCTCCACCCGTTGGAACCAGTCGCGCTCCTCGTCGGGGGGCGGGTTCCGCAGCGAGAAAAGCTCCGTCCGCTTTTCGGGGCAATAGAGCGAAGGTTGCGCGCCGGAGAGAGCACAGACCTCCTGTTGCACGACACCCTGAGGGCGGGGGAAGTCGTGAACGGGTGTCCCCTCCAGGGCCCGAGACATGAAGGCGTTCCAGATGGGACCGGCGCCGGTGCTCCCCACCACACCTGTCATCTCCGAGTTGTCGTTGTTGCCCACCCACACACCTGCGACCAGGTCGGGCGTGTAGCCCACCGTCCAGGCATCGCGATTGTCGTTGGTGGTGCCCGTCTTCGCCGCGACGGGCCGATCCGGCAACTCCAGGATGCTGGGGCAGCGGAAAAGAAGGCAGCGAGCCTCCGTATCGGAGAGAATGCTGGTCAGCAGGTAGGCGTCCTCGGCGGAGACCACCTGTCTACCCTCGCGCTGGCGATAGTCCAGGAGCACATTCCCCTGGTTATCCTCGATCCATAGGATGGGCGTGGGCTCCATATGAAGTCCGCCGTTGGCGAAGGTAGCATAGGCCGACGTTAGATCCAGCGGCTTCATCTCACCGCCGCCCAGCGTGAGCGCCAGGCCGTAGAGAGGGCGTTGTTCGTAGGGATACTCGGGACACTCAACCTGGGGAGAGACGATGGAGGTAGCTCCCAGGCGCTCCGCCATCTCCAGCAGTCCATCCACCGTCACGTATTCCAAAGCCTTCACGGCGGGGACGTTGAGAGAATTGGCGATGGAAGTACGCACGGAGACGGGACCGCGGAACTTGCCGTCATAATTGACGGGCTTGTAGACGTTGCCCGCCGTGTCGGTGTAGGTGATGGGTAGATCCCAGATGATGGTCGCCGGGGTCCAGCCCTTCTCGAAGGCCGCGAGGTAGGTAAGCGGCTTGATGGCCGATCCCGGCTGGCGGCAGCGTGTGGTGAGATTGACCTGCCCGTCGATATCCTCAGCGTAGAAGTCAGCGCTGCCCACCATGGCGAGGACGTGACCCGTCGCGGGTTCCAGGGCAATGAGCGCGCCGTTACTGACGTTGCGATCGGCCAGATTGGCCACGCCCTTGGCGACCTCCTCCTGGGCAATGGACTGCAAGCGCTGATCCAGCGTGGTGTAAATGCGCAGGCCGGAGCCCCGGTAGAGGGCCTCTGTGCCCAGCTCCTGTTCCACCCAGCGGCGCACGTAGAAGACGAAGTGGGGGGCGGGTATGCGGTCGGTGGAGAAGGGCTGGAACTCGTAGGCCTCCATCTCCGCCGCCGCCTCATCCGCCTCGGCGTCGGTGATGTAACCCGCCTCCACCATAAGTCCCAGAACCGTCCTCTGGCGCTTCAACGCAACTTCCAGTCCACCGTGATAGGGATCGTAGAAGGCCGGTGCCTGCGGAAGTCCCGCCAGGAAGGCGGCCTCTGTCAACGTCAAATTACTGGCCGATTTACCGAAGTAGGTACGAGCAGCGGCATCAATACCGTAGGCCAGGTTACCGTAGTTGTTGTTGTTCAGGTAGATCTCCAGGATCTCGTCCTTGGTGTACCGGCGCTCCATCTCCGTGGCCAGGACGATCTCCTTGATCTTGATGGAGACAGGATCCTCCACCAGCCGCTCCTCGGCCAGAAGGATGTTCTCAGCGACCTGCTGGCTGATGGTGCTGGCCCCAGAGACGATCTCCCGCTCCTGATAGGCGTAATAGATAGCGCGCCCGATGGCGATAGGGTCGAAGCCGCGATGGGCGTAGAAATTGCGATCCTCTGTGGCAACGGTGGCCAGCTGCAGGTCGCGATCGATCTGACCGATGGGCACGTAGGTGCGTTTTCCGGCCTCCGGGTCCATCATTTCGTAGAGCAAGCCACCACTTCGATCATAGATGCGGCTGCTGGCGAAGTTCAGCTGGCGCGCCCGCAGCTCCTCCACGGGCGGAAGCTGGGCGGCCAGATAGATGTACCCCACTGCCACGACCACGAGAGCCACCACAAAGAGCCCCAGAACGACCAGGGCACCTCCCAGCAGGATAGAAGCCCAGGACGCACTCCGCTTTCGCTTCCTATTCTTTGACGAAGCCGAAGGGGGTGGTGGCGTATCCTGTTTGGGTGGAGGTGGCGTCCTCCTCACAGGCGGGGGCGGCGTGTGCAAGGGCATGGTCGGCGCCTCGTGGCGTCTGGGAGAGGGACGCTGTTGCGGCGCAAAACGTTGCGTATCTGCTTCCGGTTCGGAGCGAGGACGAGGAGCATGCGGACGTTCATGAGTGGGAATGTAACGTGTCGGTTCCGCCGGTGGTATCTCGGTCTGTCGAGGAGGTGGTGGCTGGTGGCGCCGTGGGGGCAGGCGCCGCGTCGGTTCAGCGGGCGGGGGGGGCGGCGGCTCCGGCACCGACCTCTTCTCTATCCGCAGTGGGCGCGTCGGCTCGGCCCTTGGTGCAGGCTCTGGCGGCCAGAGAGGGCGCGTCGGCTCGGCAGCCTGGGGCGCCTCTTTCTCACGCTCTGCGCCTTCAGTATTCGGGTTATTCCTCGCTTGATCGTCCAACGGCATAACGGCTCCTATCCATGACCCGGTACCAACATATCCAAAGAGCTCTCTAGATCAAACCGAGAGCTACCCTAATGACGTCGGAATTCCGCCAAAAGTTCCGCAAAGAGCTCTTCGTACCCGTTCACTGTGCGCTCTGTTGAGAAACGCGCCTCGATCTCCTCGCGAGGACGGACGTAGGCGGGACGATTGCCCAACACCGTGAGAATAGCTCCGGCCAACCCCTCAGGATCGCCAATAGGGGCGATCTCCCCCATCCCCGTCTGCAAGACAGGCTGGCGAACACCGGGAAGATCTGAGGCAACAGAGGGCGTGCCACACAACATGGCCTCCACCTGTACGAGCCCGAAGGATTCCGTTGAATTGAGGCTAGGTACTACGAGGACGTCCAGATTGGGATAGAAGGAGGCCATCTGTAAAGAATTGAGAACGCCGAGGAACTTCCACTTGTCGTCCTGCTGGTATCGCCGGATGGTGGGGGCCAGGCGCCTGGCGTACTCCTCCTCCCCCATCACGTCGCGATATTGGCCCGCAAAGAGGATGCGGGCGTTGGGGTAATGCTCCAAGATACGCGGGAAAGCCTCCAGCAAGACACCTACCCCCTTCTCGGAAGCGAGCCGTGCCGCCATACCAATGATGGGATGGTCGTCATCGGGATTATGCATCTTGGCGAAGGCCGCTGGCCCCGAATCTCCTACGTCCGGTAATTCCACCGGTGGGGGGACGACCTCGACCTTGTCATTGAAACGCTGGAGGAAGGGCGAATGGGTCGCGAAATCCTCCGTGTAGGCAACGACCCGATGGCTGAAATGACCCGCCAGACGATTCATACCGTGGACGATCTGGTTGACCACCCAGTTGAAGGGACCGGGCGGCAGCTCCAGATCGCAGTGATAGGTGAGCACGGTGGGTCGCCGCAGGAGCCGACCGCGCAACGCCACCCCTGCCGCGTCGAACTGGGGCAGATGGAGGCTGAGGACGTCGGCCTTGCGCACCCACTTCCACGCCAGGAAGCCGAAGGTGGGCATGATCACACCCTTGCTGACGCGAAATAGCGCCGGAGCACGCACGACGCGCACCCCGTCGACTATCTCCTCGGAGGGTAATCGCCGCTCGTAACGTGAGGTGAGCACCGTCACCTCGTGACCGCGCTCCGCCAGGCCCTTCGCCAGGCGCTCAGCGTAAATGGTAAGTCCGCTGGTATGCGGGCGGTAGTACGTCAAAACGATCAAAACGTGCATAATTCGATAATCCCGTAGACTCTATGAGTGTATTTCAACCTGGTAAGAGGGTTTGTGAAACGTGAATATGCAGACCGCTCACGTTTTACGTTTCAGACTCGAACAACTCTCGATGGGCCTTTACCCACTCGTAAAGACAACGCACCCCGGCTTCCACCCCCACCTGAGGTGACCAGCCCAGCTCCCGGCGCGCCTTCCGAGTATCGGAGACGTAGATCCGCTGATCGCCGGGCCGCCAATCGTCCCGCCGCACCGGGATGGTGCGCCCCAGAAGCTCCTCCAACAAGGGACCGAACTCCCGCCAGATGGAGAGAGTGTTCTGTGGACCGCCGCCCACGTTGTAAACCTCGCCCGCTGCGTGATCGATCTGAGCCACAGCAGCGTCGTAGATATCCAAGAGATCTTCAACGTAGAGGATATCACGCACCTGCTTGCCGTCTCCGTAGATGGTGATGGGGCGCTCCAGAAGGGCAGCGATGATGAGCCACGCCACCCATCCCTGATCCTCCACGCCAAATTGACGGGGGCCGTAGATACAGCTTTGCCGGAAGACCACCGTCGGGAGATCGTAGATGCGAGCATAATCACGGACGTATTGATCGCCCGCCCCCTTGGAACAACCGTAAGGCGAGTGGAAATCGAGGGGACGCGATTCGGGAATGCCGGCAGGGAAATTCAGGTAACGATAGCGGGTCTCCTCCTCTACAACCTCGACCTCTTCCATCCCCCCGTAGACCTTGTTGGTGGAGGCGTAGAGCACGATAGGCGACGCTTCGGAGAGCCGAGCCGCCTCAAGGACGTTGAAAGTGCCCAGCGTGTTGCTCTCGAAATCCTCGCGGGGTCGAGCCACCGAGGTGGTGACGGCTACCTGGGAAGCCAGGTGGACCACGACGTCGGCGCCACGCAATGTGGCGGTGAGCAATGCTGCATCGCGCACGTCACCGTGGATGAAGGCGAAGGCATCTACACCGAATTGGGATCGCAGCCAGTCGAGATTCGCCTGTGCGCCCCGCCGGGAGAGATTATCATAGACGACCACATCCTCGCCACGCGCCAGTAACCGCCGGACGTAGTTGGTGCCGATGAATCCGGCGCCACCGGTCACGAAATATCGCATCCGCTGCTCCTTTCCGGCGGGCTCAGCCCGCGATCTCCTGGCTGCGGCGCCCCAGCTCACGGAAGGAGATACCCCAGCTGACGAGGGTCAGAGCGCCGAAGGCAATGCCCATGATGTACGCTATGCCATGCAACACCGTTGCATAGGCAAACCCCAGATCCTCGCGCACGCCGAACCCCAGCTTGAGTGACTGCATCACCGCATAGTGGAAGGCACCGATGCCCCCTGGCGCCGGGAAGATCATCCCAAAGGCGCTGGACCACGTCGCCACCACTCCCTTGAGGAAGGAGGCTTCGGGCGTGAAGGCACGCATACCCACAGCGAAATAGGTCGCCGTCACGAGCCAGAGTAGGACTGACCACAAAATGATGGCCAGAGCTTGCTTCGGGGATCGCAACGGAGCCAAACCATCCAGCAGACTCCGCAGAGGGCGCAGCCAGGGCTCCGCTTCGACGACGCCCAGACGTCGCAGCACGCCAGCGACGAAGATCTCCACTTTTCGGGGATAGAAAGCTATAAGCGCGAAGACCACGAGCACGCCCAACGAGACAACACCGCTCACGACGAGCAACACGTTGGAGGAGATACCACCGCCCACCGTCGTGGTGCCAAGATAGTCCTGCAAGCCCGCGACGAAGGGCAAGGTCGAGAGCATGAGGAGCACCACCAGGAGCAGATCCAGAGCCCTTTCAACCACTACCGTCGAGAGGGCCCCCACCGCGCTCACAGGACCACGCAGACTGGCCGCGACGGCCCGCCCCGGATCCCCCAGTCGCAAGGGCAGAATCCCACTGATGAGATAGCCGATGCCGATGAGTCCAAAGGACTCAGTTAGAGAGAAATGGCCGCCCAGCAAGACACGCCAGCGCTGAGCGCGGATGAAAAGGGTACTCAACAAGAGCAAGGCGCAGAGGCCAATCCAACCCCACTGGGCTTGCTCCATCTCCTGGGCCACTTGCGCGAGATCTACGTTGCGCAGGGCCAGATAGAGCCCGCCCCCAGCCACGACGAGAGCAACAACGATCTGCAGAATACGTTTTTTCATGACGTCCATTATACCACGATCGCAAAGAGGTATAGCGAAAAGTAGAAACAGGCGACGCGCAGCGCGTCGCCTGTTCTCCAGAACAGAATTGGGACCGTCAATCAGATCTCCTGGAGCGCCCGCCACATTCGTTCGGGGGTGACGGGGACCTCCTTCATCATAATGCCGGTGGCATCGTAGATGGCGTTGAGGACGGCAGGTGCCACGCCGTTCACAACGATCTCCGCAACGGATTTGACACCGACGGGATGAGAAGGCTCGAAGGTCTCAACGAAGATAGTCTCCATGGGCGGCGTCTCATCGGCCCGGAACATGCGGTAGTCGTCGATGCGGGGATTGATGGTGCGGCCCTCCTCGTCGTAAACCAGCTCCTCGGTAAGACCGTAACCCAGGGCCTGATGCATGCCTCCTTCAGCCTGCCCACTCGCCGTAAGAGGATTGATGATCTGTCCAGAATCCAGCGCGATGAGCAACCGGTCCGCCGTTACCTGGCCCGTCTCCGTATCCACCGTCACCTCGGCAAACTGGGCAGCAAAAGGCGGCGGGCTCACAGGACTGATGAAAGAAGCCTGCCCCATGATCTGATGCTGGTTATGACGATGCAGCGCATGCATGGCGACGTCGCGGAAGGAGATACTGCCTCCATCGGGTGTCAGAACCTCGCCACCCTTCAGCGACAACTCATCGCCGTCGATGCCGCTCATCTCCGACGCTACGGCCTTGATCTGACCGGCGACCTTCTGCGCGGCGCGTGCCACGGCCCCACCGCTGATGTAGGTAGTGCTGGAGGCGTAGGCCCCTTTGTCGAAGGGGGTCACATCGGTGTCCGAGGAGCGAATGATGAGATCCGTGAGCTCGCACCCCAGGATCTCGGCAGCGATCTGCCCGAGGACCGTATCCGAGCCCGTTCCCAGATCCGTCGCTCCCACCATGAGGTTGAAGGTACCATCATCGTTCATCTTGATGGTGGCGGCAGCCATATCCAGATTGGGGATGCCGGAACCCTGCATGAGGAATGCCACGCCGATGCCGCGCCTTAGGTGGGGCTTGCCGGGTACCTCGTGCCATTCGGGATTACCATACTTGTCGTACCAGCCGATGGCGGCGGCCCCTTGAGAGGCAGCTTCACGCAGCGCGTTGGTCTCGATCATCTCACCCTTGGCCTCACGCCCTTCGCTCCACACCTTGCTCATAAGGTTCTCGGTGTGAGGCTCGATAATGTTCTCCAGGCGGAAGGCCAGGGGATCCTTGCCCAGCTTGACAGCGGCTTCGGTGACGAGCGTCTCCGTGGCAATAACACCCTGGGTCACGCCATAGCCCCGATAGGCCCCTGCCCTGGGACGGTTCGTGTAGTAGGTATCACCGTAGAAGCGGATGTTGGGTGTATTATACAGAGGCAGCGTCTTATGACCCGTGTTACCCAGCACCGTAAGACCGTGACCGCCGTAGGCGCCCGTGTCACTCCAGGCATGCATATCCTGCGCCACCATCGTGCCGTCCTTCTCAACACCAATCCTGAAACGGACACGCATGGGATGGCGTGTCGTGGTATAGACGAATTGCTCCTCTCGGGTGAGCTCCAGCAATACGGGACGTCCTGTGGCGATAGTCAAGTGCGCGGGGATATCCTCGTAGATCTCCTGCTTGTTGCCAAAGGCGCCGCCGACGCGGGGCTTGATGACGCGGATCTGCCCCTCGGAGAGACCCAGGACAGGCGCCAGGATGCGCCGCACGTGGAAGGGCACCTGTGTCGAGGTCAGCATGACCAGACGGTCATCCTCATCCCAGTAGGTCAGCGTGACCCACGGCTCGAGAGGAAAGTGCTTCATCTTCTGAGTCTCGACGGTGGTCTCAAATGCATATTC
>JBNGDR010000019.1:0-14907 GCA_049975685.1 Anaerolineae bacterium | reverse complement strand
GCGCCCCATGAATGGGGCTCCCCAGCAATGGGGCCTAAGCCGGATTTATCCGGCGCTGTTGGGTAGCACGGGCACTTCATGCCCGTGCGGGCTACGGCTTCTCTACAGCGGCGAATACTTTAAGATACTAACAGAAATCCGATTTTTCCCTTCTTTTCAGGAGAGCTAATATGCTTATAGCCCAAAGTGGCTATTGACAGAGGATGCTCAGGTTGTTTATACTAAATTTAAACCTTTCCGTTTCCACCAATCAGGCGCCCAACCCGTAGAAACCGGGGTGGAGGCCACACAGCGGAGGCAAGGAGGCATCCATGTCTTACCATATCACCGTTGCCTGGCGGTACAAAGGCCCAAGATACCGGCTGGAAGGGGATCGGTGTCCTCAATGTGGCACCGTATCTTTTCCGCCGAGATCTCTCTGTACGACGTGCCAGGGGGAAAGGACCCTTGACCCCCTCGCTGTATCTCTGGAAGTCGATCTCTTTCAGGGGGCTGTGAGGGATGTCGTCCCGACGGAGACCGTAGTCCCGTAGCTCGCACGGGTGACACTTACACCTGCACCCGTGGATCGAAGAGCTTGGCGTGCTCCTGCAGCGCGAAGCGGTCGGTCATTCCGGCGATGTAGTCGCAGACCACCCGCTCGAGAGGTTGTGCCTCAAGTTTCGCCTGCTCCTCTCGGGGCAGCTGGGCCGGCTCCTGCACGTAGGCTTCAAAGAGTGCCGTGATGATCCGTTCCGCCTTGATCTGCATGCGCATGACCCGGGGGTGGTGATAGAGATTCTCGAAGAGGAAGCGCTTCAGCTCTCGTGTTGCCTCTCCTATCTCGGGTGAGGGGCCCACGACGTTTTCCGGCAGCGCGCGCACATCGTCAGCAGCGCTCACTCCGGTCTCCTCTAGCCGTTGCGAGGTGGCTTTAACCTGATCGACGATGAGCAAGCCCAACAGGCGACGGATGAGCCGGTGGCGTATCATCTCGTCAAAGTGTTCTCCATCCCAACCCAGGCTCTCCTTGAGGCGCGACCACCACTGTAGCCCCTCCAGTTGAGCGGGCACGAGAAGCCCTGAACGCAGACCGTCATCCAGGTCGTGAGCCGTATAGGCAATCTCATCGGCGGGATTTGCCAGCTGTGCCTCCAGGGAACCGCGCTTCTCGGGGGCGAAGCGCGTCGCATCGGAGACGTCGTACTCCGTCTCATGTTTGACCATCCCCTCGCGTACCTCCCAGGTCAGGTTCAGACCTGGGTGCTCGGGATATCGCTTCTCCAGCGTCTCCACGATGCGCAGCGATTGCTTGTTGTGATCGAAGCCTCCGTGATCGGCCATGAGATGGGAGAGGATCCCCTCTCCTGCGTGTCCGAAGGGCGGGTGACCCAGATCGTGGGCCAGACAGATGGCCTCCACCAGATCCTGATTGGCGCCCAGGGCGCTCGCCAACGACCGCCCGATCTGAGATACCTCCAGCGTATGGGTGAGCCGTGTGCGGTAATAATCACCCTCGTGGATGACGAAGACCTGGGTCTTGTACTCCAGGCGGCGGAAGGCGGTCGTGTGGAGAATGCGATCGCGGTCGCGCTGGAAGGCTGTCCGAAAGGGTGCCAGATCTTCGGGGTACGCGCGCCCTCGAGATTCGCGGCTGAGACTGGCGTAGGGCGCCAGCGTCTCGGCTTCAATCTGTTCGTGCCTTTCACGTGTATAGAGCATTCTCACCTCCGGTGAATTGTATCGATTCTGACGTGGCCGATCTTGTCCTGCCGCCTCTAGCTGAGCTGCACGGCGATGATACTGATGACCAATGCGATGGCGAGTATGATAGCCAGGAAAACACCCATCTGCCACTCCAACCGTGTGGGACGGGTGAGCCGCCCGGAGATCCAGAGGAAGACACCGCCCGCCAAACCCAGGCCTGCGAGAACTCCCAGTGTGTAGACGATAGCAGTCATCATCAGCTGAGGTAGATCCACTGTGATCACCAGGCGTCCAAAGATCTCAATAGCGAAGCGACTGCCCAGAAAACCGTACACCACGGCGATGAGAATGCCGCTGATCACCATAGCCACGCCCAGCTTTCTGCGGCGTTTGACCTCGATCCACCAGGTCACGGCCCCCAGCAGCACCAGACCCAGGGCAAAGGTAAAGATAACGATGGACAGCAGTTTGATCAGCATGGTCTCCCTCGGATAGTCTCGGCAATGTTTCCCTGGCCACGTATCCTCATCATAGTCGAGAATAAAGCAAGGTCAACAATGCTCATTCGTCGAAAAGCCATCTCGCTGGTATAATCGACCTCATGAAAGAAGATCGCTTACAGAAAATCCTGGCCCGGGCTGGTTACGGATCGCGTCGCGCCTGCGAGAAACTTATCGCGGAGGGACGCGTAGCTGTGGATGGCAAGATTGCCACACTCGGCGACAAGGCCGACCCCGGCCGGCAGACTATTACTCTTGATGGTGTTCCTATCCAGGCAGCCCCACAGACTTACATTTACATCATGCTTCACAAACCTCGGGGTGTTATCTCCACGGTGAGCGACCCTCACGGACGCACTACGGTGCGCGATCTCGTCCCTGTGGAGGAGCGTGTCTATCCCGTTGGGCGTCTAGATGCTCAGAGTGAAGGTCTTATCCTTCTCACCAATGACGGCAAACTAACGGAGCGCCTCACTCACCCTCGGTACGAGCACCCGCGCGTCTATCGTGTCCTCGTCCGGGGGAACGTTGCGCCCGAGACGCTGGATCGCTGGCGACGAGGCATCACACTGGATGGTATCTATACCCGCTGCGACGAGGTCAAGGTGGAATCGCAGCAGCAAGACGAGACCTGGCTACGTATTACCGTCCACGAGGGTCGTAAACACCTTGTAAGGCGCATCGTGGCAGCCCTAGGACATCCGGCGCGGCGACTCATCCGCGTGGGGATGGGCCCCCTACGGTTGGGCAAGCTTCCGCCGGGTAAATGGCGTCGTCTTCGGCCCGATGAGATCGAAGCCCTGAACCGGGAAGTTTCCCAGACTACCAGCTCGGGCCAATCCTCTAGCTCGGGCCGGTTGGATAGCTCGGGCCGGTCTCCTGACCGTGCCCGCCGCCCAGGCCGGAGCAAGCGTAGTTCAAAATCTCACAAGAAGCGGCGCAAGAGGTAACCATGGCTCGACCTTCCACCATTGCTATCGATGGCCCGGCAGCATCGGGCAAGAGCACCCTTGGTCATTACCTGGCCGAGAACTTCGATTACCTGTATCTGGATACGGGCGTTCTTTACCGTGCAGTGACCTGGGCTGCGCTAGAGCGCGGCTTTCCCATCGAGGACGAGGTCGCCATCACTAAACTGGCGGAAGACCTCCCCATTGAGGTTATGCCGCCCACCGTCGACGATGGGCGCCAATACACCATCCGCGTGGCGGAGAGGGATATCACCTGGGCCATCCGCACCCCCGAGGTCGATAGGGCTGTCTCGCCGGTCTCGGCCTATCCCGGTGTGCGTGAGGCCCTCACCCGGCAGATGCGCAAGATCGCCGAGCAGGGTGACGTTGTGATGGTGGGTCGGGACATCGGCACCGTCGTCCTCCCCGATGCTGACTTCAAACTCTACGTCACTGCTTCGGCCGAGGAGCGTGCTAAACGCCGTTACCTGGAACGCCTGGAACAGGGCAAGAAGGTCCCTTACGAGACGGTCCTGGCTGCTATTCACCGTCGTGATCGTATCGACAGCAGCCGGGAAGCAGCTCCCCTCCGGCCTGCCGACGATGCCCTGCATTTCGACAATACTAACCTCTCCATCGAAGGTATGTTCCGGGAGGTGGAGCGCCTTCTCAAGCGCATGGATTGCTAATGTTTGATTGTTGACCTCGACCCTAGTTGAACCTACGAAGGAGCGAAGACATGAATGAAAATAAGTACGACGTGGCTATCATCGGAGGCGGCCCCGGTGGATATGTTGCTGCCATCCGGGCGGCGCAGCTGGGTATGAGCGTCGCTCTCATTGAGGCTGATAGCCTGGGTGGTGTCTGTGTTAACTGGGGCTGTATTCCCACCAAAGCCCTTCTACGTAACGCCGAAGTTGCCCGCCTCCTCGATCAGGGGAGAGAATTCGGCTTCACGGTAGAGAATGTGACTCTGGACTTTGCCGCCGCCATCAAGCGTAGCCGCAAGGTTTCCAAACGGCTGGTCAAGGGCCTGGAGCACCTGATGGAAGAGAACAACATCGAGGTTATCTGGGGCCGGGGCCGGCTGCAAGACGCCCATACCATCGACGTGGATCTTAGCGATGGGGGTAGCCGTAGTGTAAAAGCGAATGCCATTATCTTGGCCACAGGCGCGCGTGCCCGGACTATTCCGGGCGTCGATGTGGACGGTGTGCACGTCCTCACCGCCCGAGAGGCCCTGGAACGCCGCGAACTGCCGGAATCTGCTATCATCGTCGGCGCAGGTCCCATTGGCCTGGAATTTGCAACTGTATGGAGCGCCTATGGCACCCAGGTCACCGTGGTGGAGATGCTGGAGCACGTTCTGCCTAATGATGATGAGGAAGCCGCAGCCGAGCTGGCCCGTTACCTCCGGCGGCAGAAGATTAAGACCCTCACCTCCACCCGAGTGGAAAGTGTGGAGATCGGTGAGGTGGGGGTTCGGGTAGAGGTAGCAGGCCCCAAGGGCAAGCAGACTCTGGAGGGCGAGATCGCTCTCATCGCCATCGGCGTGCGCCCCAACAGTGAAGATCTGGGATTGGAGCAGGTGGGGGTAGATACGAACAAGGGCTGGGTTCAGGTCGATAATCTCATGCGCACCAGCGTCGAGGGTATCTATGCCATCGGCGATCTGAACGGCCGGCTACCCCTGGCGCACGTGGCCTCCCATCAGGGTCTCATCGCCGTCGAAGCGATTGCCGATCGCGATCCCTATCCCTTCAACGTGAACGAGATGCCGCGCGGCACCTACACCACGCCCCAGGTCGCCTCCTTTGGGCTCACGGAGGCCGAAGCCCGCGAGCAGGGCATGGAGGTATCGGTCGGCAAGTTCCCCTTCTTGCCCAACGGCAAGGCCCTGGCCCTGGGTGACAACCACGGCTTCGTCAAGATCGTCGCTGAGGAGATGAGCGGCGAGATCGTGGGCGCCGTCATCGTCGGGCCGGAGGCGACGGAACTCCTCGCGGAGCTCGTCATGGCCCGCACCTGGGAGCTCACACCCGACGAGGTTGCTTATACCGTACACGCTCACCCGACGCTGAGTGAGGTGGTGATGGAAGCCGCCCACGACGTCTTTGGTGAAGCGTTGCATAAGTAAGAGACTGTATGTCCCGGCGCCAGCAGGCCACCTTTCGCGAAGCACGTCCGGTGCCTCCTTTCTGGAGGGTGAAATTTGACCTGGGTTTGCCTCCAGGGCCGGGTCAGTTCGTGCTGGCGGATCTTGGCGGTGCGGTGCGCGAAGCACTCTTTCCGGCGGCACGGGACGAATCCATCTTTGAGGTTGTGGTCACACCCGGTCATCCCGCCACCCATCTGCTTCCGGGATCTGCTGTAGATATGCTGGGCCCTTTTGGGCGCGGCTTCCGGCTGAGGGAGGTGGGTAGGCTGCTTCTCGTAGCGGAAGCTAGCCTGCTACCCCCTCTGTTACCGCTCCTGGGGGCGGCGGCGACGGTTGCGCTCATTGTCGAGGCTCCCACCCGTGTGTTTCTTCCACCGCCTCGTCATCTTCCACCCGCCGTTGAGTTGCACCTGCTCACGCACGATGGAAGTGCGGGACACAAGGGACGCCTGGAAACAACTGAGAACGGATCACCACTGGAGAGACTGCTCGCCTGGGCTGACTTAGCCTGTTTCTCCTGCCACCCGGAGAGATATCCGGCGCTGGCCCGCATCGTCAAAGGGGTACGGCTGCAGCCCGCAGAGGACTTCGCTCAGGCACTGGTCCAGGTACCTATGGCCTGCGGCGTCGGGGCCTGTGAGATCTGCCGCATCCGGACACGGCGTGGCGAACGCCGGGCGTGCAACGATGGTCCCGTCTTTGACCTGTTGACATTGGATGTTTGAAGATGTCCGTCACTGTGACATTGCCCGTTCATTAGGCCACCTGCCATGATCGAACTTGCGCCAAGACACAAATACGGCCTATCCCTTCCCACGCCGGTGATGCCGGCGGCGGGGAGCTTCGGTTACGGTGAAGCCTATCGCGATCTTATCGACTACGGAGGACTGGGTGCCATCGTCACCCATCCGGTGAGCCTCCGCGCCCGCAAAGCGGCCCATGGCACTCGTCTTGCCACCCGAGGGGAGCATCTCCTTGTCCATACGGGATTGCCTAACGCTGGCCTTCGCCAGGTCCTTCGTGAACATCGTGTCTTCTGGGCGCATCAGTCGTTGCCTGTGATTCTGCATTTGCTTGCGACGACACCCCCGGAGGTAGAGCAGGCCTGTGAGATTCTCTCGCGGGAGCGGTGTTTGGTGGGCGTAGAACTGGGCCTGGACGAGGGCACACCGCTGGAGGAAGCGCTCGAATTACTCGATGCCGCGCGTATAGGGGGGACTTTGCCCGTCATCGTACGTCTACCCTTCGGTGGCGTGGACGCACTGGCCCGACCTCTCGCGGAGGCCGGTGCCGACGCGCTGACGATCTCGGCGCCTCCCCGTGCACTCCTTCCCGCAGAGGAAGAAGACGACGAAAAGAGAAGCTGGAGCAGAGGACGCTTCTACGGACCGGCCCTCTTTCCCTTGCTCCTGCACCAGCTGACACGGTGGGTCAAAGATCTGCCCGTCCCTGTGGTGGCTTGCGGCGGTATCGCCTCCAGTGTAGACGCACGTGCCTGTCTCGACGCTGGCGCCATCGCTGTCCAGGTCGACGCGATGATATGGCGTCGACCGTCGCTGTTAGAGGAGGTCGCTGCCGGGGTGCAGAATGAGCTCGATGATCGATCTACCCCCTGATCACGTGAGGGGGCTATGTGGCAAGCAATACGGACGAGAATCGGAACGCTGGATCAGACAAGGCACCTGGTAGGCTAGCCCCTGATCCCTAATCCCTGCTCACTGATCCCTGTATTCTTAAGGAGACTAGGAAATGGAAGAAAAGGACTATGGTCATCATCCAGAATGGCAAAACACCGAAGAGGAACCTCTCCCCGAGGAGACCCAGTCTCCGCCCGAATCCCCGCGGCCACGTTGGAGAGCGTTGAAGATCGTCTGGAACGTCGTCATTGCTCTGCTCCTGCTCATCTCCCTGGGATTGAACTTCTACATCCTGGACGCCCTGCAACAGGCCCGCGACAACGCGGTCGCCGTTCTGGCTTCGGCCCGGACCGGCCTGGAGGAGTTCACCTCCGAACCGATGGTAACCGTCGTTGAGATCGACCAGACGATTCCCATTTCCGAGACCTTCCCCTTCAGTCACACCTTCAGCGTACCGGTGGATTTCGTCTACCCATTCTCTGCGCGCGTCAATACCACCATCAATATCCCCCTTCTCGGCCCACAACGTATCGCCATTCCTATAGATGCCTCGGTTCCGGTCAACATGGATTTCGAGGTACCTATTAATACGACAGTACCCATCTCAATGACCTACGATGTGCAGATGTCCGTTCCGGTGGAGTTTACGCTGCCACCCGAGTTACTGGCTCCTGTTGACGAGATCCTTCAGGAAGCAGAGGAGGCACTGAGGTAAGAATCACCGACCGGGAACTGAAAGCCAAATAACTACCGTTTTGTGGGAACTTTCTTTGACATTCACTTCCAGCCCGGTAGTTATTTTACTCCCCTTACTAAGGTGACACTTCCCACTAGGGTAGATATATAGAACAGACTATAATGAAGACTGGGGGCAAGTACCCGACTCTCTATTTTATGATAGGCGAGAGGGTGTTTACCCCAGGAACCTTTCCAGAGTTTATAGGTAACCATGTCCCTTGAGAGTGAACGGCACGAGAAATCCGCGCAGCAGCACCAGAAATCTGCGATGAGAGCGCTCTTTTCTCGTATCTCTTCGCGATATGACCTGGTCAACCGGATTCTATCTCTGGGGCAGGACCGTCGCTGGAGACGCCAGGCGCTTGCATTGGCACAGATACCGCCTGGTGGGCGATTGCTGGACGTGGCCACGGGCACCGGTGATGTAGCTCTTATGGCAAAGAAAAGCCGTCCCGACAGCCGGGTGATCGGTGTTGACCTCACCGCTGCCATGGTCAGACAGGCAACTACGAAGGACGAGCGCTCGACCGTCGGATGGAGCGTCGCCGACGGTCTGGCATTGCCCTTTCCCGATGACCGTTTCGATGGGGTAATCTCGGCCTTCATGATGCGCAATGTGCCCGATGTGGCCCAGGCATTGGCGGAGCAGCGGCGGGTGGTACGTTCAGGCGGACGTGTCGTTTGTCTGGAGATGACGTGGCCCCGGCGTTTCCCCATGGCGCAGTTATTTCACGCTTACTTCTTCGGCTGGGCTCCGCTGGTGGGATGGCTGTTCACCGGCGACATGGAAGCCTATCAATACCTGCCCGGCTCCGTGAGAAACTTCATGGGCCCAGAAGCTATGGAGCGTGAGATGGCAGAAGTGGGTCTCAGGGAGATTTTCCGGCGAATGATGATGCTGGGGACTGTGGGGTTGTACGTGGGCGTCAAATAACCTCACACTGTACTTTGAGCGTGTTGGCCTGCTCCCGGCAGGTCGCTTTACTTGACTAACCGTTGGTTGGCGTGCCCACCCTCGGTGAGCATGATAGAAACAAATACAGGAGGAAGAATGGAAGAAGAAAACGTCCATGCCGTAAATGAGACCGATGCCGAAGCGACGACCGATCCTCGTGTGGAGGAATTGCGGGCGTTGAAGGAGCGTGCACGTCAGGGGGGTGGCCCCCGGCGTATCGAGAAGCAGCACGCCAAAGGGAAGATGACGGCACGGGAACGCATCGATACATTCCTCGACCCGGGCACCTTCCAGGAACTGCAGATGTTCGCCATCACTCCCAGTGACGAGAAGGAGCCCATTCCGGGCGACGGTGTTGTCACCGGTTATGGAGAGGTGGATGGTCGCACCGTCTACGTCTACGCTCAGGACTTCACCGTCCTCGGCGGCTCCGTTTCACTTACCCACGCACGTAAGATCGTGCAGGTATCGCAGATGGCCATGAACAGTGGTGCGCCCGTTGTCGGTCTTCTTGACTCCGGCGGTGCCCGTATTCAGGAGGGTATCCTCTCGTTACAGGGATACGGCGAAGTCTTCCGCTGCAATGCGCAGGCTTCGGGCGTCATCCCCCAGCTCTCGGTAATGCTGGGGCCATGTGCGGGAGGTGCCGCATACAGTCCTGCCCTCACCGATTTCGTGATCATGACGCGAGATACCTCTATGGTCTTCATCACCGGACCTGCCGTGGTTAAGAGCGTCACCGGTGAGGTCATCGATCACCAGGGTCTGGGTGGCGCCGAGGTTCACTACACTGTCAGTGGGGTAGGACATTTCCTGGGCGATGACGAAGAGGGTTCCCTCGACATTGCGCGCCGCCTGCTCTCTTATCTACCCTCAAACAACGTAGAGAATCCACCCTATGTGGAACCCACCGATGATCCTCTGCGTACCGACGAGGGCCTCAATACCATCGTCCCTGAAGATCCCAACGTGCCCTACAATATGCACGATGTTATCTACAGCGTCGTGGATCGCAATACTTTTATGGAAGTCCAGGCGGGATGGGCCCGGAACGCTGTTGTTGGCTTTGCCCGCATGGATGGACACTCGGTGGGTATCGTAGCCCAGCAGCCCATGATGATGGCGGGCGTGCTGGACATCAACGCCTCCGATAAGATCTGCCGCTTCGTTCGCTTCTGTGACGCCTTCAACCTCCCCCTCATCACCTTCGTCGATTCACCGGGATTCCTGCCCGGCACCGGACAGGAGCACGGAGGCATCATCCGGCACGGAGCCAAGGCGCTCTACGCCTACATCGAGGCCACCGTCCCCAAGATCTCCGTGGTCACTCGCAAGGGGTACGGCGGTGCTTACATCGTCATGAGCAGCAAATCCATCGGTGCGGATGTGCATCTGGCCTGGCCCTCGGCGGAGATCGCCGTGATGGGGCCGGAAGGGGCCGTCAACATCCTCAACCGGCGGGAGCTCGCCAAGGCCGAGGATGCCGAAGCGCTGCGGGCGGAGCTGGTAGCCCAATACCGGGCCAAGTACGCCAATCCCTACCGGGCTTCTGAGTACGGGATCGTCGATGCTGTCATTGAGCCGGCCCAGACGCGCCCCGTCCTCATCGCGGCGTTGCGCGCCGTTCGTGAGCCCATCCGACAGGTGCCACCAAAGAAACACGGGAACATGCCCGTCTGAGGAGGAGATATGAGCGAACTGTTGTCACAGGCTCTATGGTACACTCTCATAGGTATGGGCATGACCTTCGCCGCTATCGGCGCTCTGGTGCTGGGTATGTATCTGCTCACCTACCTCTTCCCTGAGCGTAAGGAGGAGAAGGGTGAGGTCGAAGTACCTGCACCCCCGCCGGACGCCGTACCGGGGAAAGAGGCCGCGAGGGCGGTGGAACGTCGCCGTCTTGCTGCGATAGCCGCTGCTACGGTTGCGGTGGCCCAGGCATCGAAAGCTCCTACCTTGGAAGAAGGGGCTGGAAGCGCTATGGATCAATGGCGGAGCTTCGTCCGCGGTCAGCAATTGACACATCGAATTCCCCGCACGGGATACAAACGTCGCTAGCGCTTCGATAACTTGACCCAACCCGATGAATCGCAAACCAAAGAGGTTGGTCGGATTTTTGGCACGATCCCCCACCAGACTAGGGGGTTGAGCCAGTGTCAAGTGTGTTAGGTCATGTTGGGTCTTGACCCCGAAAAATCCGATATTTAGTTCAGAAGAGAGGAATCCATGCCCATCTATCACGTAACTGTTGATGATCAGGAATATACCGTTGAGATACCCAATCCCAGGGAGCGCCCGATACGAGCCATCGTGGAGGGCGAGACCATCGAAGTTCGGGTGGAGGACGTGGCCCGAGAGGGAACGACACCTCCGCCTGAAGCCCCACGACCCCCTGTCAGCACCGTGGGGACAGCAGTCCGTGCTGCCCCGCCTACAACTGGCGCCGCTACAGGTCAGGTGACGGCCCCCCTTCCCGGTGTTGTTACCACTATCTCTGTCGCGGAAGGGGATGAGGTTCAGCCTGGAGAGGAGCTCTGTATACTAGAGGCTATGAAGATGAACAATCCCATCCGCTCCACGGTTAGCGGTACGGTAACGGAGGTCCATATCCGAGTGGGTGAACAGGTACAGCACGGTGCCCCGCTCTTTACCATTGAGTAGCTGTCACTATGAGCAACGACCTGCGGGTTAACTCGTCATCCCTCCCTGGCTCAGAGGATCTTATGTCGCGATCCCAGTTGAGTTGCCAGCTGGAAGCGGCCAATCGTGATCTGGACTGGATGCTGGCCCATTTCACCTTTGTGGCCGATGCTACAACCCTGGCCGACGAGTGTGATATCATATGTTCACCCGCACTTTCCGTGGCGAACTGTCACACCTTGCCCTTTGTGGCCCTTTCTTTCCTGGGGGAATCCCCGGAATTACTGGCCAGTTACGCTACCTTTCTGGTAGAGCCGGGCACCGAGGTGACGTTATTGCTCAACAACGAGCAGCGTGTCATCGCCGAGGAAGCCTTTGAGGTCCTGCAGGTGATCCCCGAATGGCAAATGGTCTTTGAGGGGGTGGCGGAGAGCCTCGATACAGATGGCGTTATTTCTCTCCAACCCCGGCATTTGCCCGCCATGCAAGCCCTGGCAGAAGCTTCGGGGTTGACTGCCCTGGGGGAGGATGTCTTTTTGCACGGGCCGGCCTTCGGTATCTGGGCTGGGAACCATCTGGTTTCTATGGGCTCCACACGTTTGCGCATCCCCGGCGCTGCCGAGATCGGTAACATCGCTACTCACCCCGACCATCGGGGACGGGGGTACGCCGGCAGGGTCGTGAGTGCTCTTGTGAAGGCCTTAAGCGCGGAGGATCTGACAGTCTTTCTGATGGTTTACCAGCGCAACACCGAAGCTATCCGCCTCTATGAGCGCCTGGATTTCATGCGGAGACGACCCATGTATCTCATGCGCTGCCGGGTTGAAGAGGACGAGGATGAGGCATTGGGGAAGTCGTTAACCTGAAAACCTCTATCCCAAGGATAGGCGGATTTCATGGGTTCCATGTTACTACATGTCGTCCGTTAGCCCCTTGGCTATTGGACCAAGCCAATACCTAATCGTTTTCGGAGGAGCTACACCAGGGATAATGAATACGCTGGATCAGCAAACCCCCTGATCCCTGGTTTCTGCTCCCTGATCACTGCATCTTAAAGGAGTTTTCTATGAATGGAATCGATCTGACGAGTCTCTTCGAGGGTGTGTTCAACCTCAATTGGCCAAATATCGTGATGATGGCCGTAGGTGGTATCCTCATCTACCTGGCCATTGCCAAGGAGTACGAGCCGACCTTGCTGCTTCCCATCGGTATCGGTATCATCATCGGCAACTTACCCCTCTCCGCGATGATCGATCCCGATGAAAACGGCATGTTGTATGTGCTCAAGCGGGCCACGGTCGACAATGAGCTGCTGCCTCTGTTGATCTTCGTGGGCGTAGGGGCTATGATGGATTTCCGCCCACTGTTGGCCCAACCCGTCTTCGCCCTCATGGGGGCCGCGGGACAGTTCGGTATCTTCGGTACGCTGATCCTCGCCATCCTCCTGGGTTTTCCCATGAACGAAGCCGCCAGTATCGGCATCATCGGTGCTATCGACGGCCCGACGAGCATCTACGTCGCCAATAAGCTGGCGCCCGAATTGCTGGGGGTTATCGCCGTGGTGGCCTATTCTTACATGAGTCTGGTACCTATCATTCAGCCACCCATCATGCGCCTGTTGACCACCCGCGAGGAACGGGGTACTCACATGGAGTACACGCCGCGACCGGTCTCCAAGCGGGCCCTGGTCCTGTTCCCCATCATCGTGACCATCGCTGTCGGCATTCTGGTGCCCCAGGCGGCTCCCCTCATCGCATCGCTGATGCTGGGTAACCTGCTCAAGGAATCCCTGGTAGTAGAACGTCTCTCCCAGTCCTCCCAGAACGAGATCATCAACGTCTCTACCCTCTTCCTCGGGCTGGTGGTGGGAAGCACGATGACGGGCGAGAGTTTTCTGAACCTGGATACCCTTTACATCCTGGTTCTGGGTTTGCTCGCTTTTGGCCTGGATACGGCGGCCGGTATCCTTTTTGGCAAGCTCCTCTACCTCCTCTCGGGTAAGAAGATCAATCCTCTCATCGGCGCGGCGGGCATCAGTGCCTTCCCCATGGCGGGGCGATTGGTTCAGAAGATTGCACAGGAGGAGGACTATTCCAACTTCATCCTTATGCATGCGATGGGTGCCAATACCGCTGGACAGCTAGGTTCAGTTATCGCGGGAGGCATTCTGTTAGCATTGTTAGGGGCATAACGGGGTTAACATCAAAAAGCAGGTCAAGTACTGGCGCGAAAGTACCACAGAGGAGTGGAAAATAGCGCTGGAAACTGATCGCTGAACGCTGAACACAACCGCAACAAAGGGGGTTTTCTCAATGGGAAAAGGTATGGTCGTCATCGACGTGGATCGCTGCAAAGGATGCGGTCTCTGTACCCACGTCTGTCCGGTGAATATCCTAGAACTCTCACCCGATACTTTTAACGTTAAGGGGTACCATCCGGTGATTGTTACCGACATGGATAAGTGCATCGGCTGCGCCTCCTGCGCTACCATCTGCCCCGACATCGTCTTCACCGTCTACCGACGCAAGAGAGAGCCCAGACGCCGCAAAGCCGTAGAGACCGTGGGTTAGGGAAGGAGGAAAGCATGGCGAAAGAATTGCTCAAAGGAAACGTTGCCTTCGCAGAGGCCGCCGTTCGTAATGGCCTCCAGGCCTACTTCGGTTACCCCATTACACCACAGAGTGAGGCCCTGGAACATCTCTCAGGGCGACTCATAGAACTGGGTCGCGTCTTTCTCCAGGCGGAGAGCGAGGTTGCCGCCATCAACATGGTTTATGGGGCTGCCTCCGCTGGTGTGCGCGTGATGACCTCGACCTCGGGACCTGGATTGGCACTGATGGCCGAGGGACTTTCGTACATCGCGGGCTCGGAGGTCCCCGTGGTTGCCGTCAATATGATGCGCGGTGGACCGGGGCTGGGCAACATTCAGCCCTCGCAGGCTGACTATAACTTCATGGTCAAGACCGCCGGTCATGGTGACTTTCATCCCATCGTCCTGGCCCCCTCCAGCGTGCAGGAGATCATCGATATGATGGGGCTGGCCTTCGACCTGGCGGAGAAATATCGTACCCTCGTGCTCATCGCCGGTGATGGCAGTATCGGCCAGATGATGGAGTCGGCGGAGCTGCCGCCCATGCAAGAACCGAGGACCGAGCGTCCCGATTGGGCTGTCACCGGTGCCAAGGACCGCGCTCCCAACCTGATCACATCCCTCTACCTGGGCGCGGAGAACCTGGAAGCGCTGAACCTGCGGTTGCAGGAAAAGCTGGCGCGGATCAAGGAGAACGAGGTGCGCTGGGAGGAGTATGAGACCGAGGATGCCGATCTGCTGCTCGTGGCTTACGGCACGGTGGGCCGTATCTGCACCACCGTGTTGCGCGATGCGCGCAAACAGGGCATCAAGGTCGGTTTGCTCCGCCCACAGACGCTCTGGCCGTTGGCCGAAGCGCGCATGAATTAGCTGGCGGATCAGGTACGTGGGGTCCTGGTCACCGAGATGAGCGCCGGGCAGATGTTGGAGGACGTGGAACGCGCTGTCGCGGGCAAGGTGCCCGTGCGCTTCTATGGCAAGCTGGGCGGCGTCGTCCCCATGAGCGACGAGATTCTGGAAGCGCTCAAAGAACTGGATGAGGAGGTGCCAGCA
>JBNGDR010000018.1:0-15386 GCA_049975685.1 Anaerolineae bacterium | reverse complement strand
GAGTATAGTCATGGTCAAGAGGGGCGCTCTCGTGTTACCCGATCGCCCCATACATTACAAGCTTGTGAGAATTCCTATATGAACCAGAACAACGATACAATGAGAGATACCAGCACCAGGGGTGAGACATCCGATTCCACCCCGGTGGTTGTGACCGTGCAGTTTCAACCGGCAGGCCGACCCTATAACTTCTCGGCTTCGTCCAATATGGATCTAGAAGCCGATAACTGGGTGATCGTCGAAACCGTCTACGGGACCCAGGTAGGACAGGTGGTCTCGGTCAATAGCGAGCGTACGTCGGAGCATTCGGCGAAGAATCTCAAACCCGTTCTCCGGCGGGCTACCGGCCTGGATATGGCCCGCCATCAGATGCTGGAGAAGCGAGCAAAACGTCTGGTTGAGGTCGCCCAAGAGGAGCTCAACGACCTGGGCATCAAGGGCGTTAAGGTCGTGTCGGCGGAATACACGCTGGACGGTGACCGCGCCGTGGTCTTCCTATCTGGCGGTGTACCCGGCAAACAACGCAGCGGCTTCCGGCGGCGCCTTTCCTCTCGCATGCACACCCGCGTCAACCTGAGACCCGTTGGCCCCCGGGATCAAGCCAAACTCCTGGGTGGGTATGGCGTCTGTGGAGAACCACGCTGCTGCTCCCGTTTTCTCACCCAGTTCCGCTCGGTCTCCATCCGCATGGCCAAAGATCAATCAGTCTCCATGGCCCCCACTGATATTACCGGGATGTGCGGGCGACTGCGCTGCTGCCTGACCTACGAACACCAGGTTTACAAGGAAGCGGCGGAGGGCTTCCCGAAGCGCAAGTCCCGCGTGCGCACCCCCGAGGGGGTAGGCCGCGTCATCGATTGGGACGTGCTCAACGGGGAGATCGTGGTGGAGGTCCCTCCTTACGGCCCCCGCCGCGATCGGGAAAAGCATCGCTTCCCTGTTGAAGAGGTCGAGGTGATTCCCCAGAAGAAGTAACCGCGAAGAATGTCGACGACCGGCAGCGGAAAACTGCCGGTCGTCTTGTTTTTCAGGGTTCCACGCGGAGCATGGTAAGTAACAGGTAACCCGAGTCAGGTACGGCACCGTCGCCGCTCACGGGCAGGCGCTCGCCGTTCGCCGGGTTATACATCCCAACGGTGAGGGAGTACTCGCCCGGTGGCGTCTCCGGCGGGATAACCAGCTCGTAGGTGTCCACCAACGGGATACCGGGGAGCCACCGATCGGTGGGATAGGCTCCCTCCAGAGGTACCTGATCGTCCTGCGCCCACACGGGACCGCCCGTCACCGGATTGTGTTGTGATCCCAGCAGATGAGTAAAGACGTGGTAGCTCTTCTGGACCGGCGCGGATGCCTGCCAGTAAAGTTCAAGGGAGAGCGTGTCGTCTGGGTGCGTCACCGGTATCTCCCTGCCTTTTGCCCCGGAGATACGATAACCCAGCAGCTGGATCTCCTCGCCAAGATAGCCCTGCATGGGATGGGGGATGCGAGAGGGATCGACGGCTCGTTCGGTGTGGGTGATGCGCAGCGTGCCCAGTGAACGGCTTTCGCCCCCCTCGACGTACACCTCAAAGTGATAGCGCCCACGCGGCGTGTAGGGGGTCACAAGAAATTCCACCTGGCGCCGGAGAGTTTCCGCCACCGGGGTCAGAGGTTCAACTTCACGGGCAATCTCTCGACCATCCTCGTGTACCAGCGCCACGCTCAGGGTCGCCTCACGCTCCACCTTCAGGTAGAGCCCCAGCCTTAGGGTGTCCAGGGGTCGAAACTCATCGGTGAGCAGATCGTAACCCAGCAGCTCAACGCCGGGGGTCAGGCTCTCCGAGAGTTGATGCTGAGGCGGCAGGTTCCCTACCGGTGCAGGCGGTCCCGCCCCCTCAGGCGCGAAGAGGCTCAGGTTGTTATATCCTACGTCGAAGGAGAGAATCCGGGCGTAACGTTCATCCAGCCAGGCCTCCGTGAATCCTTCGGGATCCTGCAAGCCCCGCTCCACCTGGACGAGCCAGACGCGCCCGTGGTCGGCAACGACGTCGGGCATGAGGTCGTCTACGAACTCGGAGGTGAACGCCTCCGGCTCACCGGGCATCCAGTAGGTGGGCGGACGATTCTCTGGAGCCGGGTCCCTGTCGTAGTAAGTATGGAAGAGGGGATACCGGTCACCGGAGACTAGCACAACCACGTCATCAGGGCGGGCGTAAGTCCAGATGGTACGAACGAGCGTAGGATAATCGTCGCGGAGGTAACGCGGTGCGTAGTAGCCGGGTAGGACACCTACGAAGAGCGATATGACACCAAGGCCCGTCAGGATACCTACCGGGCGCAGGCGTGCAGATCGCAACCAGCCGATGAGGCCCCAGGCGATCACCAGATAGAAAGCCGGGGCAAAGGGCAGGAGGTACCGCGCCTCCACGCGCGGTGTGTAGAAAATAGCCCGGGGCTGCGTCAGGATCCAGATAGTCAGCGGTGGCAGTAGAATACCCAGACCGAGCAACACCAGGCTCTCACCGGGGCGAAGCTTCTGCCGCGCAATCCGGGAGGCCCGGGGAAGATTGAGAGCGATACCACCAACCGCCGCGCCTATGACCAAAATCGCCGGCACGACGTAGCGCCCCACATCGGTGGAGATACCCAGCGTAAGCAGCACTGCATTGAGCTCCAGGACAAAACGTAGGGAGGCGGGCTCCTGTAACACCGACCAGGATCGCATGCGGGGGAGCGCCAGAGCCAACCAGGGAATCATGCCCAAACCAACGGCTATTTGCGCCAGGAACCAATCTCTCCAGAGTCGAGCACGCCGCTCGCGGTTCACCCCCACCACCAGCATAAAGAGGTTTTCTATAAGGACGAGGACGATGGACGAATATATGGTATAGAGCGCCCCCAACGTCGCCACACCCCATCCCGCCCAGCTTCCAAAGGAGCGTTTCGAGGAAGTCAGACGTCCCACGAAATAGAGGGAGAGCATGGAGAAGAAGCCAGCAAGCACGTACATGCGCATCTCCTGGGACCACCAGATGTGGAAGCGGGAGAGACCTAAGAGCCACAAGGCTGCCACGCCCACCGCCGGCTGCTTCGACAATCGGCGGCCCAGAGGCACCATGAGAGCAACCATTAGCATCGATTCCATCACGGTTATGAAGCGCAGAGCAAATTCACTCTCGCCCGCCAGACGCGACCAGGGCCACAGCAGCCAGAAGTAGAGCGGCGGATGGACGTCAGCAGCGGTCCACAACGTGGTGCCGAGGAAACTCTTCCGGGCAGCAAGGACGGAGAGTCCCTCATCCCACCAGACATTTTGCGCGCCCAACCGATGGACCCGCAGCGCAAAGGCCACCAGGAGGCCCAGCAATATGAGGATACGCCGCCAACGTCGATTCACAATGACCTATCTCCCTTCACGTGCAGACGATGCCCATTATAACCGGGGGATGGATAGGAACAAACGTTGTCTTCTCCCCCCTCAATGTTATAATCCCGCCTGTGAATGCGACATGGGTGTATTTCATCTCAGTTGAAAGCGAAGGGAGGACGCACTTGACGCCTCGCGCTACGGGCTTCTAACGCTGCGCATGGCTTGAGATCTAAAGATAAAGTGCGTACCCCTGGACTCTTAATCGCCGGAAGATATCAAAAAGAAACTGTATCGGACGGGAAAAGTGGTATTGGATTGGACGATTTGAAAGATAGGACACATGATTAACGCCATCAAGGAACTCTGGCAGTATCGCGAGCTCATCTACAACCTTGTGTTGCGCGATCTCAAAGTGCGATATAAAAAATCCTTCCTGGGTGTGATCTGGTCGTGGCTCAACCCGCTGCTGATGATGCTGGTCTTCACCTTCATCTTCCGGCGGTCGGACATGCGCGATTTTCACATCTACGTCTTGAGCGGCATTCTACCCTGGAATTTCTTCTCAGGCGCGGTGATGGGCGGGCTCTACAGCATTGTGAGCAGTGGGCACCTGATAAAGAAGGTTTACTTTCCCCGTGAGGTGCTGCCCATCTCTGTAGTGCTCTCCAATCTGGTGAACTTCCTCATCGGCCTGCCCGTTCTATTCCTGCTGGCCTTGCTCTCGGGGGTGAAGCTAAATACCCACGTTCTTCTCCTCCCCCTACCTATCATCATCCAGACGCTTTTCGCCATCGGCATTGTCCTCATCCTCTCAACGCTGGAGGTTTTCTACCGAGATACACACATGCTCATGGACGTGGTTATGATGGCCTGGTTCTTCCTCACGCCCATCTTCTACACGGTCTCTTCACAGTATCCTACGGAGATGCAACTCCTGGGCATCACGTTCAATCCCCGGCGGTTCATCTTCTGGTTTAATCCCATGGCCTCTATCATCAATACCTACCAGGATCTTATCTACAACGGCACGCTGACGGTCTTACCGTTTCTGGCCCGGACAGCGGTGACGGCTCTCCTGATCCTGATCATCGGTTACCTCTTCTTCCTGCGTTTCCGAGGCCGCTTCGGCGAGGAAGTCTGATTTCCGAACCGACCTTGTCAGCTGTCACCTTTATGGTATAATTCCTCTTGCGTGTGGGATGAGGGGCTGTGGCTCAGCTGGGAGAGCGCTACAATCGCACTGTAGAGGTCAGGGGTTCGAGTCCCCTCAGCTCCACAACGAGGTTCAAGAACCTCGAAGTTGACAAGGTAACACAAATTGGGCCTGTAGCGCAGTTGGGAGCGCACCACAATGGCATTGTGGGGGTCGTGGGTTCGAGTCCCACCAGGTCCACCAGGATAAGAAACAGGCCACTGTGCAAAGACTATCACACAGTGGCCTGTTTGCTTCTCAAACACTCACCGATTTTCAGCACACCCACGACCAGTACCACGATAGATGCACGTTATCATCCGGGGCTTCCCCCTTGCAAGAACCTCACTCCTCTTCGATAGTGCCGGGAAGATCCAGATCGACGATCTCGCCATGAATATCGATGACGATGCGGAAGCCCATCATGCCCAACCAGGAGCGGGCCTCCTCAGGTAGCCCCACCTGCCGCAACTGTTCGAGATTCTCGTCCATCTGATCGATGGAGGTCTCGACTGTGGCCTTCGTGAAAAGATCGTCCTGACCCAGGTACTGCAACATGGCATCGACGACGCTCTCCCGCTGTGAGAGGACCTGTTCCTTCATCGCCTCCAACACCTGAAGATCGACCACCGCAGCGGGAACGTGACGCTCAAAGTCTGCGTCCATCACCACGTAGTAAGGCTCTCCACCCAGGTTAACGACCTCCGCCGGCCGATCGTTCTCATCGACGACCAGACCTTCGAAGACGGCTTTATACATGTCAAATACTCCTTCAAAATTCAGTTGAAAGTTGAAAGTTAACGACCCAACGTTCGCACGTTCACACGATCAGCGCCAGCCCGATACGGCCTCGATCCTTATCGACGCTGATAACCTCGACCTCCACCACGTCCCCCACAGATACCTTCTCGTGAGGATTGCGGACGTAACCCGGTCCCATCTTGCTCACGTGGATGAGGCCGTCCCGCTTGACGCCAATATCCACGAAGGCGCCGAAATCAACCACGTTGCGCACCGTCCCCCGCAGCCGCATACCCTCCCGCAGGTCATCCATAGTCAACACGTCGCCCCGGAGTATCGGCCCTTCCAGACCGTCACGGGGATCCCGGCCCGGACGTGCCAGCGCGTCCAGGATATCCTCAAGGGTGGGGCGGCCCGTGCCCAAATCCGCAGCCAATGCGTCGAGATCGGCACCATGACGCAGATCCCTGAGCCGGTCCGTCAGCCTGGGGTCTCCCAGAGGGAGATCCAACCGGGCCAGAAGCGCCCGTGCCACGTCGTAGCTCTCCGGATGGATAGGAGTGGCATCCAGGGGTTCTCCCCCTTCGGGCACACGGAGAAAACCGGCCGCCTGTTCGAAGGTCTTGGGACCAATACCCGACACCTCCAACAGTCCCTCCCGACCGGAGAAGGGACCACGCGCGTCGCGGTGGGCCACGATGGCCTCCGCTGTCTTCGGCCCGATGCCGGAGATGTGCTGCAGCAGGGCCGGGGAAGCAGTATTAAGATCCACACCGACGCGATTCACCACCGACTCGACAACGGTGCCCAGCGCATCACCCAGCGCGCGTTGATCTACGTCGTGCTGATAGAGACCCACTCCGATGGCCTTGGGATCGATCTTCACCAGCTCCGCCAGCGGATCCTGCAGACGACGGGCGATGGAGACGGCGCCCCGTAACGAGACATCCATCTCCGGGAGCTCCCGACGCGCCAGCTTGGAGGCCGAGTAAACGGAAGCCCCCGCTTCGTTGACGATAGTGTACTTCACCGGTAACCCCTCGCGGATCATCCCTGCTACCAGCATCTCCGTCTCCCGGCTGGCGGTCCCGTTGCCGATGGCCACGATCTCGACGTCGTGGCGCTTGACCAGACGCTCCAGCGCCCCCCGCGCCTGTGCTTCGTGGCGGTCGGGGTAGATGGTGGTCGTATCCAGCACCTTGCCCGTGGCATCCACTACGGCGACCTTGCAACCCGTGCGGATGCCGGGATCGATGCCCAGCACCACCTTGCCGCGCAGCGGTGGTTGAAGCAGCAGGGAGCGCAGATTCGTGGCAAAGACACCGATGGCGTGCTCATCGGCGGCCTCCGTGAGAGCCCGCCGTGTCTCCCGCTCCATGGCAGGAAAGAGGAGACGGTCGTACCCATCCTGCCGTGCCTCCAGGAGATCGTCAACCAGCGGGCTACCGTAGTCGGTGGGATAGTGCCGGGAGAGGATGCCCAGAGCCTCCGGTTCCGGGACCTCAAGCGAGAGCTTGAGGACCTCCTCACGTTCAGCACGGTTGAGAGCCAGCGTCTGGTGGGGGCGCATCGCCTTCACATCGGAAAAGAAGTCATAGTACATCCGGTAGGTACCCCGAGGATCGAGGCTTTCGTCGGCGAGAGTAACAGAGAGAACACCCTTACGCCAGAATAGTGACCGGGTCATCTCTCGCACCCGGGGATCGTCGGTCACCATCTCGGCGACGATGTCCCGTGCCCCGGCGTAAGCCTCTTCGATCGAGGGCACCTCCTCATTCAGGTAGGGGGCCGCCAGCGCTTCGCGGTCGCCGTCCAGCGTCTGCTCCAAGATAAGACGGGCCAACGGCTCCAGCCCCTTCTCCCGCGCGATGGTGGCGCGCGTTCGTCGCTTGGGCTTGTAAGGACGGTATAGATCCTCCAACCACTGTAAAGTATCGGCAGCTTCCACCTCTGCCTGAAGCTCCGGCGTGAGCACCTCCTGCGCTTCCAGGGTACGCAGAATGGTGGCCCGGCGCTCCTCCATGTTGCGACGATACCCCAGGCGGTCGTCCACCTGGCGCAATTGCTCCTCATCCAGAGAGCGGGTCGCCTCCTTGCGGTAGCGGGCGATGAAGGGGATGGTATTGCCCTCATCGAGGAGACGCACGGCTGCCGTCACCTGCTCCAGAGCCAGGCCCAGATCGGCGGCAACGGCAGTGACAACGGCTTCTTGATCCATAAACGTTTCCTTTCTAAACCGGACGGGCCATCTCAATGATGCCCTGTTTGCTGATAGGGAAGTGAAGATCCTCCTCCGGGCAGACGAAGGTCTGATCGATGCGGCGAAGAGGCCCACCACAATGGGGACAGCGCAAGACCTCCTCAACGGTGAGGGACGCAGTGTGACCTCTGGCCCCGGCCTTCCGCGCCCAGATCAGATCGTAATCCTCCTGCCAGGTCTGGGTTCGGACCATCTCCAGATCTAGATCTTTGAGCATGTTCTCAAAAGCATCGGGCTGATAGATGCGTCCAGGAAGCAAAAGCCGGGCGTCCTTGCTGATACGGTTGGTTATCAACAGGATGCCGCCGGGCCGGAGAACCCTTATCATCTCCTTCAGAGCCTCGGGGGGATGGGGGAAGAACTCCAGCGCCTCCAGACAGGCCACCGCCTCAAAGCTCTCGTCAGGGAAGGGCAACGTACCGGCCTCCTGCCAGATGAAAGTTAGGCGTTCTGACCAGGGCTCCGTCTTGCGAACAGCCTCACGCAACATCTTTTGGGAATAATCCAGGCCCACCATCCGGCCCTGGAAGCCCGGTTGCTTGAAGAGGGTCCGGGCCAGCCGTGCCGTACCGGTAGCAACGTCCAGGATCAGTGGGTTGGGGACGATAGCGAGAGCGCGGCTCAGGGGTTGACCCAGGAACCATTGCTCGTAGCCCGAATCATATTGCTTGATGCGGTCGTAGAGGTGGGCCGAGATATCATAGAGCCAGGCGACGACGTGACGGCCCAGGTACGCGCCCTCGGCGACGATGAGCTGCCAGTAGAGGACGGCTCCGAGCACAAGGAGGCCCAATCCCACCCAGATCCAGTGCATCACAAGACTCCGGCGACGACGAGTAGCATCCCTGCCAGCCAGGGACTGACTGCACCTCGATAGCGATCCTCCTGAACACCCTGCACGCTCAACCAAAGGCCTGGAAAGGCCAGCAGGAACACCACACCGGTAGCCAAAGGAGCTCCCTGCCAGAGGAGGAAGAGACCCACCAGGAGGGGGCCGACCGCCGCCTGCCATCCGGGTCGAACGTGACCGGCGAAGAGCAGGGTTACAGCCAACGCCGAGAGCAATGCCAGAGGGGGAATGGATCCACTCAAAGAGGCCCCCAGCAGCCAGGGCAGACCCACACAGGCTACAGCCTCACCGAAAGCCCCCGGACGGCCCGAGCCCTCACTCCAGAGCGCCGTGAGCTCAGACCACGTGAGGAAGAGAAAGCTGAGTAACACCGCCGTCCGGCCCAGAGCCGCGCTGAGCAGCAGAGCTACAACAAGCGCCAGCAATGCAGAGCGTAGAGGACGAGCAAGGTTATCAGCGCCGACGTGTTGCCACCAGGAGCGCGCCTGACCCAGGGCTTGGTAGAGACGAGCACCGGGTGTGCCCCCCTGAAGATAGGGCCAGTGGGGAAGAGAGGCCGTATATTCCCAGTCGAGCCAATGTCGGAAAGCCGCAGCCCAATCGGTGCCGGTCAGCATGCGCCAGAGAAAGATCCAGCCGGCCAGGATCAATGCGCTGGCAAGGGCCAGCGTCTCCAACCGCTCACCGGTGAGGGGCTGGGCGAAGGCCCAAGCACCACCGACGAGAGCGATCAGGGAACTCAGCCCCAGCCCTTGACCGCCCCGCCCTCTCACGAGGGGGGGCTGTTTACTATCACGTTCGACGTAGTATTCTACAGAAGGTTCCATGTGCAGTGGCATTATAGAGGAAATGGGCAGTTGAACAAGTGAACGGGTTCGACGAACCTGTTACGATTCGCGCTCCAGACCGACACCCACAGGCTCCACGTGGACGTAGGCACGTTCCACCTCATCCATATCCTCAAGGGCCGCCATCACCTTATCGGCGATATCGTGGGCCTTGCGAAGTGGAAGATCGCCATCGACGTTGATGTGCAGATCGACGACCAGCTGGGGACCGGCGTACTCTGTAAGTACCTGATGGACCTGCACGACCCCCGGCACATCCGCGGCGACCTCCACCATACGGTTACGAAGATCCTGTGAAGCCCCGGCCCCCGTCAGATAGTTCAGATTCTCGCGCGCCGCTTCGAAGGCGGCGCGGAAGATCCAGAGCGCCACGAGGAAGGCCGCAGCCGGGTCCAGGAGGGGATGGACGTAGGCGGAGCCCAGGGTGCCGACGAAAGCGGCCGATGAGGTGAGCACGTCACTGAGATTGTCGCGCGCGGCGACATTCAACGTGGGGCTGGAGAGGCGCTGTGCCATGTGGCGAATGCTGAAGTACATGCCAACCTTTACCCCGGCGCTGCCCACCAGCACCAATGTGGGGAAGCCCGGAGAGACAGCGAGACCACCCGTAATGAAGCGCTCCACCGCAACTCGGACGGCTTCGTATCCGGCAAAGCCCATACCTAGCGCGACCAGCAGCCCTACCAGGGGTTCAAAGCGCCTGTGCCCCTGTGGATGGGAGAGATCGGGCGGTTGCTGTGCTACCCACAACCCCAGAACCATGAGCAGGGAGTAGAGGAGATCAGCGGCGGAGTTGGCCGCGTCGGCGTAGACGGCGGTACTACCCGAGATATAGGCAACAATCCCCTTGCTTACAGCAAGGAGCAGGTTGCCGACCAGGGTGATAACGAGCGCTCGCGTATAGAGCCTGCGGCGCTGGGGATCGGGCTGGTAATCGCGTGTCCATTGCATGGGCTAAAGCCTAATACTTCCCAAATAGATGGTCAATCCGTGAACCGGAAGAATCAGACCGGATCGCGGAAGTTGTAGATCAGGCCCTCGCGCCGCCACGTCCTGCCGCACTCTTCACAGTGGAAGGCCGCCTGGGGCGGGCTCCCCAGCGGCGACCGGCACTCTGGACAGCAGAAGAAGGCCCCCTCCGGCGCGGCGACCCGCTCCGCATCGGCACGGGAACGCACAAAGACGCTGGGGGTCCACTGCCAGAGCGATCCGCTGGGCTGAACCAGCCTATCCAGCGCGACGAGCCAGGGTGTGGGAACCAGGCGCTTGAGAAACCCCAGGCGGAAATGGGAGACGGTACGCACCGTTTCACGGCGGAGATTCAGCCGCTCCAGCTCCGCCCAGATCCAGCGGGGGTGAAAGTTGAAGTTGAGATCCACAAACTCCACGGGCTTCAAGTCGAAGGGCGACCACGCCTGGCGGCGCAGGAGATAGCGCAAGAGCGCCTTCAGATTCTGTTTGTTGGCGAACTCCAGGACGAGGGCGCCCTCGGGTGCCAGAATCTCGGCAGCGCCCTGCAGGAAAGCAGGGGCGTCCGCAGCGTGATGGAGGGTCCGGATCATGGTCACGGCTTCAAAGAGTCCCCTCACAAAGGGATGGCGGTAGAAATCGGCCTGCACGAAGATATAACGGGGGTGACCCTGTGTTCCCCCCTCACCCAGCCGCTCCACGGCCTGCTCCAGCTGCGTCGAGGCGTAATCGAGGAGCACGACGGTGTCGTAACCCTGGTAGAGATCGACGAGACGCCCAAAACCCGCACCGATCTCGACCAGAGTCCTCCCCTCGGGGGGAAGAAGTGCGCGCAGGGCCACGCGCTCTACAGCATCCTCGTAGGCGCGCGCCTCCGTCCAGAACTCGGTACGATAGCGCGAGCCCTCGTAACTACAAACAGGACGTTGGGTCATTGAGGGGTAATGATCTCCTCCGGGGAATCAGGCAGGCTCTGCAGGGTGACCTCCAGAGGGCTGAAGACGCGGCGCAGCTCCTCAATGGCGGGTCCCATGCCGGCCTCATCCAGCGGGATGTCCACGGGTACCGACATCACCACGGGCACCGTCTGGCTCACCGGTACGTTGAGTCCCAGCGAGATGGGGAGCTGCAGATTCGGAGGCAGCCTGAGGTAGACGGTCCCGTTGATGGAGCCCCCACCGCCCGGCAAATTGAAGGTAGCGGGCACGGCGAGGGGCACGTAATCGGTCAGCGTGACGACGCTGTTCTGTCTTAGCGCGAGGTCGAAGACCACAGGGATGGAGTCGTCGATCTCAATATTCTGCCGGATGTGCGTCTCCCCCAACCCGGCGAAGGCCGCATCCAGATCCTGAAGCAGGGGTTCAGCGACCTGAGATTTAGCCATGAAAAGAGGTTGGATGGCCAGCAAGAGGACGATCACCAGGATGAAATTCACCAGAAAGGAGAAGAGGATGGCGATGGTCTGGAATGCTTCCCACATACGCCTCGCTCGGCTCCTGAATATCCCACTCTTCCGATCTTTGGGTTCTTGCGTTTGGGTCTCTTGAGCCTCGGTCTCTTTCGCCATGATTCACCTCCCGGTTCGGCACGTCGACGTGTAAGGTTGTAGACAATCTTACCATGTATCAGAGGAATAGCAAAAAGTTTGCAGACCCGAGATACCGCAAAGGGTGGGCGCTTGAATTATGGGACATGCCCGGCTATAATATGTTCACAGTGTACTGTGAGATCGTCTGATTCATCATAGCGTTGGATATCACAAACCCATGACACGATATTTTCCCGCATTGATCACCGGGGTCGAACCCGGAAGTCTGGCGGCGAAGGCTGGCCTCCGACCTGGAGATCGCCTGCTAGCCCTCAACGGCGAAGCCGTGCGCGACGTCATCGACGTGCAGATCCTGACCTCCGAGTCGGAGGTCACTTTCCTCGTGGAGCGAGGGGGAAAAAAGATCGTCTATGCCGCAGAACGACGTTATGGCCAGACCCTGGGTCTCTCCTTCGCCGAGGAGCTCTTCGACCGCCCACTGCGCGTCTGCCGCAACCACTGCGATTTCTGTTTTGTAGATCAGATGCCGCCTGAGTTGCGTTCCTCCCTCTACGTCAAGGACGATGATTATCGCCTCTCCTTCCTGCACGGCAACTACGTCACCCTCACCAACCTGGAGGAGGCGGATTGGGCACGCATCGAGGAACAGTTTTTGAGTCCTCTCTACGTCTCCGTCCACGCGACGGAGCCTGAGATCCGTCGGGGGCTCCTCCACCACCCCCGGGCGGGCGGCATCCTGACCCAGCTGGAAAAACTGGCGGCGCTCGGTATTGAGGTCCACACGCAGGCGGTCCTGGTGCCGGGGCGCAACGACGGCCCGCATCTCGAACGCACCGTGGCCGATCTGGCGGCGCTCTATCCGCAGGTACGCTCGCTCTCGATCGTACCAGTAGGCCTCACCCGCTGGCACAACCCCGATCTGCGCCCCTATACCAAGTATGAGGCCACGTCCGTCCTGGAGCAGACACTCGATCTACAGGCAGAGTTGCGTAGAGATATAGGCAAAGGGTTCGTCTACCCCGCCGACGAGTGGTTTCTGCGCGCAGGTCGTCCCGTGCCCTCTCCGTCCGCCTACGATGGGCTACTCCCCCATCTGGTGGAAAATGGCGTGGGTATGGTATCTCGCTTTGTCGACACCTGGCCCGAGAGGCGAGATTACCTCCGGGGACTTAAGGGGGAGCGCCAGATCTGGGTCACCGGAGAGCTCTTCGCGCCCTACCTTGAGCGCTACGCCAGCACCTTCACGGAAGATACGGGAATCAGGGCCGAGGTTCTCGCCGTCCCCAACCGAGCCTTTGGCGAGACGGTTACCGTCGCCGGGTTACTCACGGTAAAGGACATTCTTGCTGCTCTGGAACCCCACCCATCGGCTGACGTCATCGTCCTGCCCGAAGCCATGTTTCGAGGGCCGGGAGGACATTCGCTGGACGAACGGACCCCGGCTGACGTGGCAAGGGTCACTGGTCATAGTGTGCATCTCGTAGTATAGTAACAGGACTCAGGACTTGACAGGGGGTATCCCCCTGGTAATCTATAGATACGTGCCCGTTATGGACAACCAAACAACTTCTATCCTTTCGAGATTTTGCGGAGTCGGGGAGGCTTGTGTCTTGATGGCAAGAACCGCCTCAGACGCGAGATCCGCTTTTGTATTTACCGCCCCAGACCGGATGAATCGAAAATCAAAAAACCTCTTGGAGTCCGGGTTCTTGCCCGTTATTCACGCGTCCTCACCATGAGGTCGCTTATAGGAATCATGTTGTCGTTCTGAGCAAAGTAATCATCGGGAGGGAAGATGGCAGTCGCTGAAAAGACACCTACTACAACGGAGTATGAACAACCTTTCTGGCGTACGCGTCGCGGACGACGTGTTCGCGAGGCCCTGCAGGCCTACGCATTTCTCTTTCCAGGCACACTTATCCTCCTCCTCTTCAACATCTTTCCTATCGGCTACGCTCTCTACATCAGCTTGCACAAGTGGCGCATCCGCCGGGGCGATTTCGTCGCCTTCGGCAACTATCTCCAGGCGCTGGGCGACCCCCTGGATATCCTCATGGTGGTAGGCGGTCTGGTACTGTTGGCCGTCTCCTGGACGCTCTGGAAACGAATCTCACCGGAGTCCTCGGATCGAGCCATCCTGCTACGCGTAGGTGCAGCCCTGCTTCTCATCGTGGGCGGCCTGGCCCTCGTCCTTCGCTTTCCAAGGATGCTGGAGCACGGTGACGAGGATCTCTTCAATTCGCTGCTCATAACCTTCTACTATTCGCTGGGGACGGTACCCTTCCAGATCATCCTCTCCTTCCTCCTGGCAACCATCCTCTTCCAGAACATCAAGGGGAAGACAGCGTGGCGCATCATCTACTTCCTCCCCTATGTGACGGTGACGGTAGCATCGGCGGCGGTCTGGCAATCCATCTTCGAGCCGCGCAAGGGACCGCTGAACAGCATATTGATGGGACTGGGTGTCGCGGAAGAACAACTGCCCCGGTGGCTCTTCGAAGCCACCCCCGTGGGCGTCTACCTGGGGGACCTCCTGGGCGTCGAAATCCCCAAAGCCCTGGGCGGCCCCAGTCTGGCCCTCGTGGCGGTGATCATCTATAATATCTGGACCTACGTGGGTTACAACACCGTCATCTACCTGGCGGGGCTGGGGAACATCCCCAACGAGCTCTACGAGGCCGCTCGTATCGACGGTGCCAACCGGTGGGATCTGTTGCGCAACATTACCATTCCCCTGGTCTCCCCCACCACCTACTTCCTGGTGATGATGGGAGTTCTCGGTACCTTCCGGGCCTTCAACCACATCTACGTGATGACGAAGGTGGTCGGTCCGGTCGGTGCTCCAGGAGGATCGACCATGACCGCCAGCATGCTCATATGGAAGAAATTCTGGGAGGGTAATCGCTTTGGTTACGCATCGGCGTTGGCCTTCGTACTCACCGGAGTCATGTTAAGTCTGACCTGGATTCAGAACCGGATCTCGGAAGAGAGGGTCTTCTATGGTTAAGCTCACCGATACACCTCAAACTGAAACAAATCACTACCAACTTCGCGAGGGCATCACCAAGGGTCTGCTCTACTTCATCCTTACCCTGGGCTCCGTGATCGCCATCGTCCCCTTCCTATGGATGATCCAGACCTCCTTTAAAACCTACGGTGAGTACGGGCAAAGGGTGTTCTGGCCCACAGGGCTCACACTGACACCCTATACGGGCCGTCCGCGGGCCAAAGAGATGGTTATTTCTCTGGAACCGACGGAGGAGTGGCAGAACGCGCCCCGCTCCTTCAGCCCCCTGCAGCAAGCAACCATCACCGTCGATGAGACGACCGATTTCCTGGCGGAGCGCATTATGCGGGATGAAGGCGTATCGCTGCCCTTCGATGTACTCATCCTCGCCCTGGACACCACCGATGACGGGGTTCAGAACTACAATGAGTTCGTGATGACCATCGACACCCCGGTGATGGGACAGTTCACCACCCGGCTCACGGGTGACGAGCTGGGCGGCCCCAACATCGCCGGAACGCGCGGGCGCTGGGGCCCTCATTACCGCGTCCTCGACCCCGACCCCAACCACTTCGTCGTGCAGGAGTCCTGGAACGTGTGGAAGATGCTCATGCATAACTA
>JBNGDR010000017.1:0-15421 GCA_049975685.1 Anaerolineae bacterium | reverse complement strand
TCTTCCGGGCGGTTCCTCCATCGAGGAACCGCTATTCTTTTTTCAACCCCCAGAGATCTACCACCACGACGACGGCGACCATCAACAGCGGCGCCCGGGTCAACAGCGGCGATTCCGTCCGCACAATGTAGGTAGGCCCCGACGGGGGGTGGGTGACCTCACCCAGCCAGACGCCGGCCTCCTCGGACAATTCTTTCTCGTCGGCGGGTAGGACGAAGATCTCGTAAAAGCTCTCCCCGTAGCGGCTCCCCCTCGCTTCCAGGAGATTGCCATCGCTCAGCTCAATGCGATACCTGGGAAGATGGAGGAGCAAGCGATCGACGATGTTCCAGTGCTCGCGGATGACCACCGCAGCCGACGCCGCCTCCCCTATAAAGAGGTGAAAGCGATCGCCCAGCCACCAGCTGCGGTCTTCCCAATCGAGGTGGGCCAGGCGGTTGCCCTCCGCGTCCTCAAAGAAGATCCGATCGGGCTGCAGGGCGGCGCCTGTCGCCGGCCAGGTCACCGCGAGTTGCAGGTTGCCCTCGGGATCGGTGAGGCGGTAGCGATAGGTGTAGACCTCAGAGAAAGCATCGCGGTGGAGGTGGTAGGTCATGTTGACGAGTCCTCCTTCTCCAGGGACGCCAGCAGTGCTTCGGCGACCGGGCGGTTCACGCCGCGCGATTGCCCCTTCTGGACCTCCTCGGTGACGATACCCATGTCGGTGAGCAGATCGATGATCCGCGCCGAACGGGTGTATCCGATCCGCAGGCGCCGCTGCAGCAGGGATATGGAGGCTCGATCTTCGGCCAGTAGCACCTCCACCGCCGTGGGGACCAGCTCGTCCTCGAAGCGGTCCGAGGGCTCCTCGAACTCGGGGAAGAGGGTGGGCTGGACCAGGGCCTCCTTGAGGCCGGTGGGCGGTTCGGGGATGGCGGCTTCGGGTAACGTCGCCCCCGGCTCCTTGGTGCGGCGCCAGTAGTCGATGAGACGGTCGATCTCGCGGTTGGAGACGAAGGTCCCCTGCAGGCGCAGCGGCTGGCTCACGTCCGGGGGCACAAAGAGCATATCACCCCGGCCCAGCAGGCGCTCCGCGCCCGGCACGTCGAGGATGACACGCGAATCCACCGACGACGCCACGGCGAAGGCGATGCGGGCGGGGAAGTTGGCCTTGATGAGGCCCGTCACGACGTCGACGCTGGGACGCTGCGTGGAGATGATGAGATGGATACCCGTGGCGCGCGCCATCTGCGCCAGACGGCAGATCACTCGCTCCGTCTCCTCCGGTGATTGCATCATCAGATCGGCCAGCTCGTCAACGACGACGACGATGTAGGGGATGGGCTCCTCGTCCTCCATCTTGGAGACACGGCTGTTGAAGTCCTCAATGTGACGCGCGCCGATCTTGGCGAAGCGCCGGTAGCGCCCGTCCATCTCGCGCATGACCCAGCGCAGGGCCGGCACCACCCGCTCCACGTCGACGATGACGGGCGCCAGGAGGTGGGGGATGCCGTTGTATTGGGTCAGCTCCACACGCTTGGGGTCCACCATGAGAATACGCAGCGTGTCGGGCGAATTCTGCAGCAGGAAGGCTGTGATGATGGCATTGACGCAGACCGACTTCCCTGCTCCCGTGGTGCCCGCGATGAGGAGGTGGGGCATGGCGCGGAGGTCGGCGGCGACGGCCTGCCCCGAGACGTCCTGTCCCAACCCCATGCGCAGGGTTCCCTTGAGCCGCGCGAAGGCCTTCGACTCCATGACGTCGCGCAGGGCCACCATGGAGGGTTCCATGTTGGGCACCTCGATGCCCACCAGGCCCCTGCCGGGAATGGGCGCCTCGATGCGGATGGACTTGGCGGAGAGCGCCAGCGCCAGGTCGTCGGCCAGGGAGGTGATCTTGCTGACCTTGACCTTGGTCTTCTTGCCGCTGCGGCTGGTGAGGAAGAGGGGCTCCACGCCGAACTGGGTGATCACGGGGCCGGTGTTGGTCTCCAGGACCTTCCCGGGCGCTCCCAGGCTGACCAGGGTATCCTCGATGATGCGCGCCTGCTTGCGGATGAGGTCGAAGCTGTAGTTCTGCTCGCTCCCCAGTTCGAGGATATCGTTGACGGCCGGGAGACGCCACGGCGAGCTGCGGGGCAAGGAGGGGATGAGAATATCGATCTCTTCCTCTTCTTCCTTGGGAGGCGGTGCGTTGATCACCATCTCGGGCTCTTCCCTGGGCGGCTTCTGCTTCGCTCTCTTGGGTGAGGCAGGTTCAGGTGGTTCGTCGCCCAGGATGAGGGGCTCCTGCGAAGCCGTTTCACCCTTCAGCTTCTCGGTCGAGGTTGTCCGCTGCGCGCGCCGCTCCCGCCGTTGGCGGAAATATCGAGAGAGTCGCTGAACGGCCTCCGCCGGGGAGATGCTGGCGGTGAAGGTCACGACGGTGAGCCAGCTCATGATCAGTGCGACCACGATGCCCGCCGGCCCCAGGGCCTTGATACCCACGTCCAGCAGAGCGGCCCCCACGTATCCACCGCCCCGGCCGCCCTCGACGAGGGCGAAGGTGGCGACCTCGCGCCAGATGATGCGGTCGGCGATGAAGTGCAGGGTCGTAAGCGCGGCGAGGAAGCCCCACACGACGCCCACGATCTGCTCGGGATCGGGGGTGGGAAAGCGATCCTCGAAGCGCCGGAAGAGCAGCCAGAGTCCTACGGCACCGATGTAAATGGGGACCACGTACATCCCCCAGCCGAAGAGGGAGGAGAGTCCGGCGAGCCAGAGCTCGGTAAGTGTCCCCTGCTGGGCCGAGAGGAGGCTGAGAACGGTCAGCACGGCCAGGAAGACAAGCAGCCCCCCCAGAAGATCGAACCACTGATCGCGGCTGAGTTGGATGAGGGGCTCGCGTTTCTTCTTGCTCCGCGAGGACCGTTTACGGGATGAACGTCGTTTTGTCATGGTTGTCCGTCTCGTCTAGCTTTCTCTTCTCTTGTTCGCTCGGTGTTGCAAGGTCATTTCAGGGCCACGTCGACGGCCTCCCGCACCGAGCGCACGGGGATGGCATCGACGTCGTCGGGGAGGCGTAGTTCCTGGCGTCCCATGCTGCGGGGCACCACGACCCGGCGGAAGCCCAGACGAGCCGCCTCCCTGATGCGCTGTTCCAGCTGGCCCACCGAGCGGATCTCGCCGGAGAGACCCACCTCGCCCACCAGGGCCAGATCCGCCGCCACAGGTTGATCTCGCAGTGTGGAGACCAGGGCCGCCGCCAGCGCCAGATCTGCCGCCGGTTCCTCGATTTGCAGGCCGCCCACCACGTTGGCGAAGACATCCTGCTCCGAAAGCCTTAACCCCAACCGGCGGGTGAGGACGGCGACGACGAGCAGGAGCCGGTTGAAGTCCAACCCGTTGACGGTCCGGCGCGGGTTCCCGAAACTCGTATGGCTTGCCAGCGCCTGTACCTCGACCAGGAGAGGGCGCGTGCCCTCCATCGTCACGGCGATGGAGGATCCGGGCACGTTTACCATGCGCTCCGCCAGGAAGGCCTCCGAGGGGTTCGCTACCTCGATGAGCCCCTCCTCCCGCATCTCAAAGACGCCCACCTCAGAGGTGGCGCCGAAGCGATTCTTGACGCTCCGCAGGAGCCGGTAGGTGTGGAAGGGATCGCCCTCCAGGTAGAGGACGGTATCGACGATGTGTTCCAGCACCTTGGGTCCGGCGATGGCGCCCGCCTTGGTCACGTGCCCCACGAGGAAGATGGGCACCCCCTCGCCCTTGGCCCAGCGTTGAAAGCGGGTGGCGCAGGCTCGGACCTGGCTCACACTCCCCGGCGCCGAACTCAACTCCTCCATCTGCGTGGTCTGGATGGAATCGACGACCAATGCCTGCAACGTCGACATGGTCTGTGCCTGGCCCAGGATGGCGTCGACCTCCGTCTCCGGCAACAGATGCACGGCGTCGCTCTCGATGCCCAGCCGCCGGGCACGTATCTTGATCTGCTGGGGCGATTCCTCGCCAGAGACGTAGAGTACCGGACGCTCCGGGGTGCCCAGTGAGGCCGCCACCTGCAATAAGAGCGTCGATTTTCCGATGCCGGGTTCTCCACCGATGAGCACCAGGGAGCCGGGCACCAGCCCGCCGCCCAGGACGCGGGCGAACTCCGCCAACGCCACGGGCAGCCGGTGGATGTGCTGCGCGTCCACCTTGCTGAGGGGCTGGGGGCGGGCCCGACCTCGAACGACGGTGCCCGAGGCTGTCTTGGTACCGGTCTCCGGCTCAACGACCGTCTCCACCAGGGAATCCCAGGCGTCGCAATTGGGACAACGACCCATCTTGCGGACGAAACTCCAGCCACACTGCTGGCACACCCATCGTGTCTGTGTCTTAGCCATAAATCTCCACCTCTACCCCTATTATATCAGAACGTTTGTTCTTTTCGAGGGGAATCAGAGCGGCTGCGATAGATTCTTTCAAGAGCCTTCAGGCCTCACGTGGGGTACGCAAAGTTGTGGTCGGCCTCTTCCAGCGTCGGCAGTCCCTGATCCTTGGATGAGAGCTGGGGATCTTCGATGGGCCACTCTATGGCGATGACCGGATCGTTCCAGATGATGCCCCGGTCGTGAGTTGGTGAGTACTCCGCCGTGACCTGGTAGAGCACGTCGGCCTCAGCGCTCAGGACGCAGAAGCCGTGGGCAAAGCCGGGCGGTATGTAGAGCAGACGGTGATTCTCGTCGGAGAGCACCGCCCCTTCCCAGCAGCCGTAGGTGGGTGATCCCCGTCGGATGTCGACGCCGACGTCAAAGATCTCCCCCCGGATAACGGTCACGAGCTTTCCCTGAGCCATGGGATCTTTCTGGTAGTGAAGTCCGCGCAGCACGCCCCGCGTGGAATGCGACAGATTGCTCTGGACAAAGGTTTCAGGAATACCATTAGCAGCGAATTCGGAGAGCTTGTAGGTTTCCAGGAAGAACCCACGCCCGTCGCCAAAAACCCGAGGTTCGACGAGGATCACATCGGGTACGGTCAGACGTCTAAAGGAAAATGGCATGGTATCGACCTCCGGAATGCCGGGATGTTAGAAAGCTGTGATGATCGGCTCCCATCAACATCGAGGAACCCTTATTCTGAATGTGCAGGTAATGGATGCCTGTTGCATCCGGTTATCCACAGGACTAGACCGTTGTTCTGAAGAGTGCCTGCGCCTGGCGCGCCGGCAGATAGAGAGGGTTCAGAACCCACTCCCACAGGCCCATGTAGCGCACGACCTCCCCGCCGAAGCCCCGTTTGAAGCGATAGACGCCCCAGAGGCCATCACTGCGCTCCGTGAATTCATCCTCCAGCTGCGCCTCGTCGGCGTCGGGAATGCCCCAGAGATCGTAGGTATGGCACCCTCGGCCTTTGGCCCAGCGGATGGCCTCCCATTGGAGGGCGTAGGTGGGCATCTTCTCGCGGTGACGGCTGGAGGAAGCCCCGTAGAAATACCAGGCGGTCTCACCCAGGGCGAAGACGATGATGGACGCGACGGGATCTCCCTCAACCTCCGCGATGAAGAGCGCGGCACGGTCTACGGGCAAGAAGATCTCCAAAGCTCGCCGGTAGTAGGTTTCGCTGTGAATGCCGAATTCGTTGCGATCCCCCGTCTTCTCCATCAGCTCGTAGAAGAGATCCACGTCCTCCAGGGTTCCCTGGCGTACCGTCACCCCCTTGCGCCTGGAGAGGCGGATGTTGTATCGAGTCTTCGACTTCATCCGCATGAGGATATCATCCTCTGACGCGGTGAGATCCACCAGGATGGTGCGGGGGGGTTGCACCGTTCTCTCCGCTTCCGCGAACCCCAGATCCAGCAGACGCTTCCGGTGGGTCTCCGTGTCCAGCAGATGGGGCTCCACCCAGAGCGCCCAGGCGCGGCGCCGGCGGGCGGCCTGCTCGATGGATTCTAGCAGCGGGCGCGTCTGCTCCTCATCGCTCCACGCCACGAGGGGGCCGCGGGGCACGTAGGCGATGGTTCCCACCTTGAGGGGCAGGGAGCGGTAGAGTACGAGGGCTCCCGCTTCTGGTGCTCCCGGGTCTCCCAGGGTGACCAGGTCCCAATTCCAGTCGAAATCCCCCTTGAGCTGCCCCCAACGGCTCGTCTGGAGGATGTGTCCTGCCGGGTGTTGGGCGACGAACTCGTCCCAGGCTTGATGGTGCTGTGTTTCGTTAGCCGTATCCGATCTTGGGTGGTTCATATCTTTTCTCCCACTACGAGCAAACCAGCACCTACACCACCCTCGGGGACGTCCATCTCGTAGGAGGGACGCCATTCGCGACTCAGTTTGCTCACGACCTTTTCGCGCATCCATGATTGAAAGCGAAGTTTCTTCAGACGAGGGGAGGCCAACCATCGGTAGAAGGGCTGTCCCCCTTCGGTGATACCGTAGAAGGCGTTACTCTCATCCCAGAGTGCAGCCACGGCAGCCGGAATATAATAGCGGGTAGAGAGCAACCTCATACCGGCTTCTTCTAGCTTATCCGACCAGTCGGTGGGCGAAGGGTAGTGGTAGTGCTCCAGGCGGCGATCCACGCGATCGGCGTAAGCCTCCGCGCCCTTTGCGTCGCCGACGGCCATCCGCTCCCGATATCCTGCGAGGAGGCGGCGGAAGGCGTCACTGGGCACGGTGGCGATGAAACGCCCCCCGGGTCTTAGCACCCGTCCCATTTCATGGAGCACGGGGTCCTGTTCGGGGATGTGTTCCAGTACCGAGTTGCTGAATACCGTCGCGAAGGTCTCGGAGGGATAGGGCAAGGCATTCCCCCACCCCTGCTGTACGCTGAGATACATGCGGCTTTCCAGAGCCTTGCGCAGTTGTTCCCACCAGGGATCAATCCCCACCTCGATGGGGGCGTCACCGGCAAAGAGAACGTCGGCGATGAGCCCGTCACCGCACCCCAGGTCTAGAATGGGTCGCGGGAACGCCTCGTTCGCGAGGACGCGCAGCTCCACGGCGCGCCAGAGGGCCACGGGTGGGGCGAACCAATAATGGTCAAGCAGAAGTTTGAGGTAATCACGCTTGGGGGAGGGCATCTATCCGGGAGGAACCTTCCTTTCGATTCACGCATTACTTTGATTGGTCATCGTTCATAAACATAACTGCAAACGCCCAAAGGTCAAGCGCCGGAGGCAAGGATTCGCCTCCGGCGCTTGACCTTCGTCGCCAGATTAGACCTCGGCGCGATTGATGAGACGCGTCAGATCCTCCGCCCGGACGTAGTTGACGACCTCGATCTGCTGCTCCTTGACGCCGGGTACCTCGGCTACAGCGTGCTTGATGTCAGTTGCCAGGGTCACGGCCAGCGGACAGAGAGGGGAGGAGGGACGGAAGCGATAGCTGACCCGACCGCTCTCCTCATCCACCTCCAGTCCTTCAATGAGGCGCATGTGCACGACATCCACGCCGGTCTCAGGATCGATGACCTCGACCAGTTTCATTAGAATTTGCTCTCGTAGGGTGCTTTCCAGGGACATGGTACCTCCTTCCTCCCCATAGGGAGCAGGGATCGGGGACTGGGGACCAGGGTTTGCCCATTCCTCTGAAAACTGGCCTTCTGTCATCCCGATTCCGATCTATGGTGCTCCCCGCCTCAAGGGCTCTTTGGGGAGACAATCTGACTCATCCTGTTGCTCTTATTGTACCCCAAAGCGCGCGCAATGCTTCGGAGACAGGGCCATCCTGATAAGCGGTGATGGGTTCACCCTGGACCATGGCCTCGGTCACGCTGTTATCGTAGGGAATGCGGGTCACGGAAGCAACCGCCTGCGAACGACAGAAATCCTCAATCTCGCGGGTGCGGGTTTCGTTGAGATCCCATTTGTTGATAACCACCTCGGCCGGTACCCCGAAATGGGCCGTCAGCTGCAACACGCGTCGAAGGTCATGAACACCGGCGGGTGTAGGCTCGACCACCAGCAAGGCCAGTGAAGCGCCCGATACGGCAGAGATGACGGGACATCCGATGCCAGGTGGCCCGTCAACGAGCACCAGAGGGCGGCGGTCATCGAGGGCGCGGAGGCGCGCCTGTTGCTTGACCATGGTCACCAACTTGCCCGAATTGTCCCCTCCGGCGAAGAGGTAGGCGTGATAAAGAGGTCCATAGGGTGTCTCAGACTCGTACCACTCGCCCACCTGTGGTTCCGAGGTCTGAATGGCGTTCACAGGGCAGTGATAGGTGCAGGCATTGCATCCCTCACAGGCCAGCGGATCGATGCGGTAGGGCCCACGCTCCGGGTCAGGGATGACGGCGCCGAAACGGCAGGCCACGTAACAGCGCCCACAGCCGGTGCAGAGATCAGGATCGATGCGGGCCTCCAGCCCACTCTTGAAGGTGTGCGAAGCTATACGCTTGGGCCGAAGGACGAGATCCAGGTTGGCAGCGTCCACGTCAGCATCGGCGATGACCAGGGGAAGATCCTGGGAGGCCAGATCCACCAGAGCAGCGGTGACGCTCGTCTTTCCGGTGCCTCCCTTGCCGCTCAGCACAACAATCTGTCTAGGTTCCTGTTGAGTTTCCATCTGATCCCCCTATACCTTCGCTACGCTGGCCCGAATCTGCTCATATAATCCCAGGAATCCGGCCCGATACTCCGGGAAGGCTTCGACGATGGGAAGCCCCTCGGCGTAGGCTTCGGCAATACGCCGTTCCAGGGGGATGCGCAGCATAATGGGTACGCCGGCTTCGGCGCAGAATTCGTCTACGCCCGCGTCGCCCACGCCGTCGCGGTTGACGACAACACCGACGGGCAGGCCCAGCTCCTCCTTCGCTACCTGCACAGCAACGCGGAGATCGTGCAAGCCGAAGGGGGTGGGCTCCGTCACCAGCAGGACGAAGTCAGCGCCACGCATGGTCTCCACAACGGGGCAGGCATTACCGGGGGGCGCATCGAGCAGAACGAGCGCCTCCGCATCCTGGGGGATCCCTTCCTCCTTGAGCTGGCGGATGATGGGGGTTGCCATCGCTTCACCGATGTTCAGGATCCCCTGACCAAAGCGAACGGTGGCGCCCTGTACCTCCACCCTTCCCCAGCCGATCGTTCCCGTAGGGTGCAATACCTCGCTGATGGCCCCCTCCGGGCAATTGTAGGCGCAGCTTCCGCACCCATGACAGAGCTCGGGGAAGACGAGTACCTGTCCCCCTACCACGGCGATGGCGTGATAGGCACAGACGTCGGCGCAGGTGCCGCAGGCGATGCACCGCTCCGCGTTGACCTCGGGGATCAATAGACCGACCTCCTTCTCTTCGGTTAAGTCGGGTTGGAGAAAGAGGTGTGCGTTTGGCTCCTCAACATCACAATCGAGGAAGACAACCTTGCTGGGGCGTGCAGCGTGATCGGGGGCCATAACGGACAGCAGCAAGCTGACCGCCACGGTGGTCTTGCCCGTACCGCCCTTACCACTGGCGATAGCAATCTTCACGAACTATATCCTCCTAAAAATACAGGGATCGGTGAGCAGTGAGCCGGGATCAGGGTTCACCGCGAACGTGGTTTGTACGTTCATACATGGTTTTCGCCATCCTTGGGGTGGCTCCTTCAAAAATAGCTCGATTGTCATTCCGAACGTAGTGAGGAATCTCGTTCCTAGAACACTTTATACTTGCGAGAAATGCGATCTAGCCGCTACCACTTCTGCTTCGCTCAGTACAAGGCTCGGGACTAAGCCTCACTGTCCTTCACTGCCTTCAGGACAGGCCGTTTGGGATCACATCTATCGTTATGTTTTCGTTCTGAATCGTGAGCCGTTGGCCTAGGGTGGCTTCCATGAACACGACCGAGATCAATGGCAGGGTTCCTCGTGGTGGTGAGTGTGCCCGTGCTCGTGACCCTCGGTGTGCTGTCTGCAGGGCTCGGCGATCACCAATTCACCGCCGAGGAACTGTTCCAATGCCTGGCGTACCGTGCCGGCGGCGCCGGTGTAGGCCTTGATACCCTGTTGCTCAAAAAGCGCGATGGCGCGCCGGCCCATTCCTCCCGCGAGCATGACATCCGCCGCCGATTCGTGAATGAAGGCCGGGACGGCACCTACGCTGTGATTCTGGGCGTGGGGGTTGGGGAGCATTTCAATGCTCTGCACTTTTCCTTCTTCTATCTCAACAAAGACGAAATAGGGGCACCTTCCAAAGTGATGGGATACCCTGCTATCAAGTCCTTGAGCCTCATCGGCCGAAATCGCAATTCGCATATATGCCTCCTTATTTCCGCATCATCTTGGCGCCGCACTTGGGGCAGCGCAATGTGTAACAAGGTGTGCCCACCTCGTGTTCCTGCGTGTGTCCACATGAGGGACAGACACAGATGCCACCGGGACCCGAGCCGGGACGATTGCCACCGCCGCGCCCTCGTCCACCACCGCCCTGTCCACGCCCAAAGCCTCCCATAGCTCTACCTCCTATTTCTCAGATGGGTACGTTTCACTTGAGTAACAGTCCAGTTGGGACGCACTGGGTGCCTTGCGCTTTGGAGCTTCTAACGTTGGTCCTGGCTTGATCTCCAAAGTTGAAGTGCGTCCCACCTTGGCGTTCAACTAGGATGAAATACACCTTTCTCGGGCGCTCCATCTTAGGTGTGATTCTGACGGCGCCCCGCTTGTCGACGCCTGTGACGTCGTCGAGGTCGGCCCGATCCGGGCGACGTCTTGATCGCCGGTGCCGATGACCGTCGTTCTTGCAATGCCTGAACCTCGGCTTGTTGTTCGCGCACTTCGACCCACTTGAGGGCCAGGTTTACCAACCCTGTGAGCAACGCCAGCACGCGATCGATCAGCTCTGCTGTTTGGGCAGGAGACCGCCTTGCGATGGTCGTCTCCACCGGTCGGGGTTCGACGATCACGGTCGGGATCTCGCGCTTTGCAAGATCCGTCGAACTCTCGGATTTGGGCGGGGCACTGTCGCTCCGGTCGATCACCTTGTCCATGATGAATACCTCAATCCGCGCTCTCTTCCTCGCTCAGCTCTTCGATCTTTCCCACCAATTCGCCGACCTTCTCCTGCAGCTCCGTGATCTCTTGCTTCAGCGATTCGATCTCTCCGGGTGGGGACGATGGGGGAGGCGGTGGAGGCGCCGCAGCTCGACCCATACCACGTCGCGCTCCCATACCGGAGTGGGCGGACGCAGTCGCCCCCTGTGCAGTATTGAGATGTCCGGCCTTCAACGCCTCCACGGCTTCTCCAACATTCATGCCGGGCGCTGTATAGATGGGGATTCCGGCCGCGCTGAAGACGCGGAAGGCATTCGGCCCCATATTACCGCTGATGACAGCATCGCATCCCTTTTGCACTACAAACTCTGCCGCCTGGATACCCGCTCCACTACCGGCCATGGTGGCTGCATTATGTAGCGCCTCATATTCACCCGTCTCCATATCAACGAAAAGATAGTACGGACACCGCCCGAAACGGGGATCAACTCTGGCGTCCAGATTTGTGCCCGAAGCACTAACAGCAACTTTCATCTGTATTACTCCTTGTCTACGTTTTGATCTTCACCTTCGCTCCGGAAGCGATCCCCGGAGTACTGAAAAGTTTGGAATGTAAGGAACGACTCAGTCCTCACGAAACCGACGATAGGATTCCAGAAAGATATCCAGCATGGCACGCAGCGACTCTATCTCCTCCGACCAGGCGGCCAGTGCGGCCTCGCCAGCCTCTGTAATCTCGTAAACCTTGCGCGGCGGTCCCTGGGTGCTCTCCATATCCCAGGAGGCCGTGATCCATCCGGATTCCTCCATCTGCTGGAGTGCCCGGTAGATAGTCTGGGGTGGTAGTGCAGAAATACCGAAATCCTCCCCCAGGCGATCAACCAGCCGGTAGCCGTGATCCGGTTCCTGAGCCACAAGCAGCAACACCATGGGTTCCACAATTCGCATACGGCGGCCCCAGCGGGGACGAGGTCCCCCTCTGCGTCCCCAACCCCTTCCTGGCATCCTCTCTCCTTTCTCTCTAACTCGGCTATGATGATATCATAGTATTTACACTTTGTCAATACTCAGTTTTGTGACTTCCACATACCTGATGGGCTTTTGACTCTCCCCTCGTTCCTCCCTATAATGGGGGCGAGGAGAGGATAAATCATGATAGAGACACCAACGTTGGATGCCCGAAGCGACGTTCCGCTGTACCATCAGCTGCACCAGATTCTCAAACAACAGATAGAATCCGGTTTGCTGAAGCCCGAGGAGAAATTGAAATCAGAGCGGGAATTCTCCGCTACCTATGGTATCTGTCGCGCCACCGTACAAAAGGCGATAAAGCTTCTCAGACAGGAAGGTCTGGTCTACACTCGCCCTGGTTCCGGTATCTACGTGGCCTCTCGCCGGAAACCTGGAAAGCCCCGGTTGATGAGTCCCTTTGAGGAGATGCAGGAATACGGATTTCCCTGTTCGTTAGAGATCCTACGAGCAGAGACAATCAAGGTAAAGGACTGGCTGTCTTCCAGGCTTGCTCTACGTGAAGGCGAGCGAGTTCACGTACTACAACGTCTGTGTCGTGTCGGCGGGCTCTCTCTCGGCATCGTGGAATCCTACGTGCCTTACACCTATGCTCCTCAGCTATTGGATTATGACTTCGTTGAGATATCACTTTACGAGGTACTGGAACAGACTTTCGATGTGCGTTTAACGTGGGCTGAGCAGACCTTCGGTGCCCGACTCGCTATTCAGGAGGAGTGTGAACTGCTGGATCTGGACCCGGATCTTCCCACGGCTTTGCTCACCCTTGAACGTATTACCTACGATGCGCACGAGAAACGTGTCGAGTACATGACCGCTGTTTACCGGGGCGAGCGTTACCGGTTCCCTTTCTCGCTGATGCGCTCTTAATCATCATCTGGATACCGGAATCATGGAGGAATCCATCGCATATGCACAGCTCTAATGTTGCCGCCGTCCTGTTGGCCGCTGGCGGATCCACACGTCTGGGTCGACCCAAACAACTTCTGGAGTGGGAGGGACGGCCCCTGATCGTTCACGTCGCCGATACGGCCTGGATGGCCGAATTACATCCTCTGGTCGTAGTCGTGGGCTCTGATGGAAAAGAGGCCGCGGCGGCTCTTGAAGATCGATCCGTTCAGATTCTCCATAATTATCGCTGGGAAGAGGGCATGAGTACCAGTCTCAGGGTAGGGCTCTCGGCCATCGCTTCTTCGGAAGCCGCCATCTTTCTTCAGGTTGATCAGCCCTTCATCACCTCTCACTTCCTTCAGGCATTGGTGGAGCGCTGGCGTGAAACAGGCGCCGATATCGTGGTTCCGACCTGGAAGGGGCGCCGGGGAAGCCCTGTTCTTATCGGGCGCGATCTCTTCCCTGAGTTGGCCACCATCTCCGGTGATGTGGGGGGACGGTTCCTCTTTGAGACATATGCTGATCGTCTGGTGACCCTCGCGGTGGAGGACCCTCTGCTGCTCGCGGACATCGATCGACCCGAGGACTACGAGCGGCTGCGTGCCGAACAACGGGCACCCCATACGGCGGAACGCTTGAACGCCGTCCGGGCGCTCGTCTGTGACATGGACGGCGTGCTCTGGCGGGGAGATACGCCTCTTCCAGGGCTTCAGGAGTTTTTCGAATTCGTCCGGGAGCAGGATTTGAGTTATACCCTGGTCACCAACAACGCCAGTCGTACGCCGGAAGAGTACGTGGAGAAGTTGGCGGGCATGGGAGTCGAGACGACCACGGATCACGTCTTGAACTCCGCCCTGGCAGCGGCCGATCATCTGGCGGATCTCGCCGATCCGGGTACACCTGTCTATCCCATCGGCGGAGCCGGGGTTCACGAGGCGCTGAAGGCGCGGGGGTTTCGGCTTTCCGAGGAGAAAGCGGACTACGTTGTCGTCGGTTGGGACCCCGATCTGACGTGGAAAAAGATAGCGCGGGCCACCCGATTTATCTACGAGGGGGCCGGTTTCATAGGCACCAATCCTGATCGAACCTTCCCGAGTGAGGAAGGACCACTGCCGGGTGCAGGCGCACAGCTGGCAATGCTTGAAGCCGCGACAGGTGTTCATCCTACCGTAGCCGGCAAGCCTGAGCCTATTCTCTACCGACAGGCGTTGGCCCGGATGGACAGCAAACCCGAAGAGACGTTGATGATCGGCGATCGCCTGGATACCGATATTCTGGGTGCCTTGCGCCTGGGCATGCCCACGGTTCTGGTGCTTTCGGGTATCCAGAAGCACGAGGATTTACCTCGATCACCCATCCGTCCTGATCTGGTTTTCGAGAACCTGGCGGTGCTGGTAGAAGCCTGGCGGAAAGAGAACGGTTAATGCTAGATGCCGGTCAATGACCGGGGAGCGAGATGCCATGAACGATTCTAAAACGATAGATCTGTACGATCTGGATCTGCCCGAGATTGAAGCATTATTGACCTCCTGGGGTGAGCCGAGCTATCGCGCCCGGCAGATCTGGGTGTGGCTTTACCGCCACCTGGTGACCAGTTTCGACGAAATGACCACGTTGCCAAAGGCGCTTCGACAGCGCCTGGCTGACGAGGTGAGCCTTTACGTTCCCAGGGTCCTGGAACGACAGGAATCCATGACGGGCGAGACCCGTAAGGATCTCCTGGAGCTCAAGGATGGGGAGCGCGTCGAAGTGGTGCTGATGCGTTACCTTGACCGGCGGAGCGCCTGTCTATCCACCCAGGTGGGATGTGCCATGGGCTGTGAATTCTGCGCCACCGGTCAGATGGGCTTCGTACGCGACCTGACGAGCGGCGAGATTGTCACGCAGCTGTTACATCTGGAGCGGGAGCTGGCGGCCCAGGAGCAACATCTCTCTAACGTGGTCCTCATGGGTATGGGCGAGCCCTTCCTGAATTATGATAACACGCTGGATGCCATACGGCGCATTATCCACTCTGAAGGTCTGTGCTTCGGACAGCGTCGCCTGACCGTGAGCACCGTCGGCATTGTACCGGGGATTCGGCGCTTTGCGAAGGAGGATCTCCAGGTTAATCTGGCGATCTCGTTGCATGCGGCAACTGACGAGTTGAGAAACCGGCTCATGCCCGTCAACCGCCGATACCCCTTGGACCCCCTCTTCTCCGCTGTGCGCGAGTACATCACACGAACCAATCGTCAGGTAACCTTCGAGTGGGTACTCATTCATGGAATCAACGACATGCCAGAACAGGCGGAGATATTGGCTGCGCGGATCAAGGGAATGCTGGCACACGTCAACCTCATTCCTCTGAATCCCACGGAGGATTTTGAGGGGCAGCCCGCTACCCCCGATCGTATTGAGGCCTTCACCGAGGTTCTGGAGCGTCATCATTTTTCTTACTCGGTACGCCTACGCCGGGGGATCGATATCCGGGCCGGATGTGGGCAGCTGCGAAAACGCGCTGCCCAAAGCTGAGGTGGATCGCGCCGGGTGAGGAGATCATAAGATAAGCGTTAGGTTAGCGTCAAGCAAAGGTGGGTCAAAAACAGTATAGTAGG
>JBNGDR010000016.1:0-15467 GCA_049975685.1 Anaerolineae bacterium | reverse complement strand
GGGTAGATCCGCGTAGAAGCGCGCTTCCACCGAGCGCAGCAAAGCACGAAACGCGGGTAGTTCGCGCAGCTGGCGTTCGAAGATATCGATGCCCGGCTCTTCTCTGGTGTTCACTACTGCTCCTCTGAGAACGAGAGGCGCTCTTCGAAAATCACGATCCACGGAAAGGGCATAGATCCTCCTTGGAATAGGTTGGATTTGCGTAACCAAAGCTGTTCAAGAATTGGAGCACGGCTTCGACCTCTGGGGCACTGATAGCGGCTCTGCAACCATCAGCCACCGTGCCTGTCGTGTTATATTGCTGCCAGAAGTGTTGCGCCATCTGGGCCACGGGATAACCGGGTGTCTGGGGAGAATAGTCCTGTTGCAGTACTTGATAGCGGCTTTCAGCATCAGGGAAGTTGCCCAGCTCCATCCCCAGAGCCATCAATCGCCACTGAGCCAACGCTTCCAGCCAGAGTCGTTCCTCTCGAGCATCGTAGGCCGCCGCCCAGGGTTCTAACGTGTCATCATTCAAAACCTGAAGGTAGGCATCGAAAGCGGTATCGTAATTACCCGCAAAGAGTGCTTCGTCACCATCAACGAAAGCGTGGTAGCGATAATTCGGCGGAGCAACGGTCTCCCCCGACTGGGTGATGACGTTGCCGTTCCAGCTCCAGGTCTCGGTGATCACACGTTGGGGTCCCGCACCCACCGAGCCGAAGCCATAAGTGGTTGCAAGAATGCGCTCATCCCTGAGTGAGAAATCGGGATAGGGAACGGTGAAATCCCCCGACACCTGTTCCTTGAAGTCAGATCCCGTCCACGACCAGACGTGGACGGTGCGCATGCAGGTATGAGCACCACAGGAAACTACCGAGAAGACAAGATCGGGCAACCCGTCATCCGTCAAATCTTGAATGCCCACCACCGAGGGATACAAACCTTGACCGGGTACGTAGGTGTATAACCGCGCCATGGAACCATTACGGCATGTGTATGCAGCCAACACGCCCGCGGGTGGGAAAGTCTCCGATTGAGGGTTGATAAAAGCGACGACAACCTCCGCCGCGCCATCACCCGTCACATCTCCCTGGGCAAATTGATCGCCCTGCGGGATTAGGGCTTGCCATTCCTGAAGAATTCGGTTGATCTGAGTCGGATCACCTCCGGCGGATAGATACTCGCGTAGAGCCTCAACGTAGCCAGCCGGAAAATCACCGGGCAGTGGAGGAAGAGGCACCGACGCAGAAGCAGGACAGAGATCCGGTGTAGGAGAAGGTAACGGAGTCGATGTAGGCGGAGGTGTAGATGACGATGGTGGTTCGGAGGTAAGCACCAAACCGCTATCCTGGGAACCGGGCGTTGAAGTAGATGATTGTATGCCCAGACTGCAGCTTGCCAGAAAGATCACCAATAACACCGTCCAGTATCCATGCTTTCTGTGCCCCAGTAACATCTCTCCCTCCCGTGGTTCACCATCCTTGAAATCCAGAATATCCACCCTGTAGTATAATCGCACGGTAGCGAATGACAATTTGGAGCTTGAGGGTATAATGATTGCGCGCTTCACAAAAAGCGCATATAATCAAGGGGGAGGAGTACCAGGGTAACCCTGGACCCTCGCGTGCATATCGCGGCGAATGTGAGACCGGACTGTCTGTTAGTGATAGTCGTAGCAGTACAAATTCAGATCCAGGAGAAGTATTCATGAAGGGAGCCATCCGACCGGAGGCCAGATCAGAACATGACCCGATGTCCGCACTATTGGATGAATATGTCCCCCCTCGTCCATGCAAACGTGGCGACATCGTAAGAGGCGTTATCGTCTGCTCAGATCCCAAAGGATTTCTGGTAGACATCGGGGGCAAGTGTGATGCCGTTGTACCACCACGTGAAGTCGAGCGCATGAGGCCGGATGAACTTGATAGGCTGCAACCTGGTAAGACTATCCCCGTCTATATCGTAGAGGTTGATAGCAACTCTATCGTTGTCTCCCTTGCCAAAGCTGCTCAAGAGAAAGATTGGATGGAAGCTCAGGAGCTGCTAGAAAGTGAGGATCCCGTCGAGCTGGAAGTCGTGGATTCCAACAAGGGGGGGCTCATTGTTCACCTGGGGCGGCTGCGCGGCTTTGTACCTGGTTCCCAACTGATGCCCAAGTGGCGTCCCCTGCAAAACCTTGATGAGCCTCATCAACGCTGGGAGGCTCTGGTAGGCAAAGTTCTCACCCTCCGGGTTATTGAGGTCACAGCAGAACGGAATCGGCTTATTCTCTCAGAGCGGAAGGGACGCAAACGACCCGATAAACAAGCCATCCTCGAACAATTGGAGGTAGGAGCCGTTGAGACAGGTATGGTCAGCAATATCGTCGATTTCGGTGCCTTCGTCAACGTTCGTGGTATCGACGGTCTCTTGCACATCTCAGAACTCTCCTGGCGGCGCGTCAACCATCCTTCCGAGATCGTTCACCTGGGCCAAAAGCTCCGGGTTCTGATTCTTGACGTGGATATGGAGAAGGAACGGTTCAACCTCAGTCTCAAACGATTGCAGCGAGATCCCTGGGATGAGGTTGAGGAGGTATACAACGAAGGCGAACTGGTGGAGGTGGAGATCGTTAACCTGACCTCTTTCGGTGCCTTTGCCTGCCCCGTGGACAACCCAGCCATTGAGGGACTTATACACATATCGGAGTTGTGCGACCATCCTGTCGACCGTCCGGACGAGATCGTGGAGGTAGGCACATGCCGAATGGCCCGCATCATCTCCATGCGTGCGGACGACCGACGGATTGCCTTCAGTCTGAAGCGTGTGGAGGAAGAATTGCAGGAGATCGAGGATCGGGAGGAAGAAACAGACCCGGCGTGATCTATGGATGCCAGAGGCGGATCAGATGGATCAGTTCGGTAAACCCCCTATAGCGAGGTTTCGACCCGCGGCAAGCGGACACGGCGATTCGCGCTCTCGAAGATCCTTGTGAGAACAACGGCCCCAGCAAACTAGCATGGGGCCGTCTCTATATTGCCCGAGCCGAGGATTCTCTGGAGAGACACATGAAACCCAACGTCATTCGACCTATTGCTGTCTGCATCTTTAGGCGAGGCGACAGCATCTTTGTCTTTGAAGGTTACGATCCCACCAAGGAACAGGTCTTCTACCGCCCACTGGGTGGAGCCATCGAGTTTGGAGAATCCGGAGCCCAGACCGTTGCTCGTGAGTTACAAGAAGAGATCGGCGCTCAGATCACTGAGATACGCTATCTCTTTACACTGGAGAACATCTTCACCTACGACGGTCAACCAGGGCACGAGATCATCATGGTCTATGAGGGGCGCTTCGTAAACGACGACTGGTACGACAGATCCCACGTGAAGGGCCACGAGGACAACGGCCTCCCCTTCAAAGCACTCTGGAAGCCCCTGGAAGATTTCCGCCAGGGGGCAATTCTCTATCCCACCGGGCTTCTCGCGCGGCTCATTGGAGAAGATTAAGATGGCACATTATCTCGTAGAGACTATGATCTGTCCCATCTGTGGCAAGACCCTCGATCTGGAAGAGGGGCCGGATAAGGTTCATTGTGCTGCCTGCGACAACACCATCCCATTGCGTGGACACCTCTGCCCACAGTGCGGCGCTTACCATAACCGACCCGCCCAAGCCTGTCAAAATTGCGGCCTGGGCATGACCTACAGTTGCCCGAAGTGTGGCACTTCCAACTGGACCGGTGAAGACCGCTGCCTCAAATGTGGTGCGCCGTTAGATATAGTGGCATTCCTCACCCGCCATGTCGACACCGCCGAACGCCTACGCCAACAGATGACGGAAGCAAACCGTATCAAGGCTCAGGAGGAAACCGCTGCATCCCACCGCCTGGAGCGCCTGATGGAGATTGACAGAAAACGACAGGAGGCCTTGCAACGTCGTCGCCAAGAACAACAGGCACAGGAACGCAAGATCCTTATCACCACCGGAATCATTGCTGGCCTAGCCCTCCTTCTACTGCTCGCTTACATGGTCATCAGTCTACTCTCGTGACAAAGGAGCGGGAGAATGTTACATAAATCGTGGCTGGTGCGCCAGATCAAGGACGATGTTGTTCAATGCCGGGTTTGCGAACATTTCTGCACCTTGAAACCGGACGAATGGGGCAAGTGTGGTGTTCGTGTGAACCGTGAGGGGGCCATCTATTCCACCGTCTACGGACAGGCCATTGCCACCCACATCGATCCCATCGAAAAGAAACCACTCTTCCATTTCCTACCCGGTAGCCCAGCGCTCTCCATTGGAACTTACGGCTGTAATATGCGCTGTCGCTGGTGCCAAAATTGGCACATCTCACAGACGCGGGAGAGAGACTCACAGCGGGATCCCGGCGATATTCTACCGCCCGATGGGCTGGTGGAGAGCTGCCTGCGCCGGGACATCCCATGCATCGCCTATACCTACAATGAACCCACGGTCTTTTTCGAATACACCTACGACACGGCCAAGCTGGCTCACGGACAGGGGATCACGAACGTCTACGTTTCCAACGGCTTCATGTCCCAGGAAGCACTGGAAGCCATTGTCCCCTACCTAGACGGCATCAACGTGGATCTCAAGGGATTCAGTGATGATCTCTACCGTACTTATACAGATGCGCGTCTGGCCCCCGTCAAACGCAACATCGCCTATATCGCCAAAGATACGGACGTCTGGATCGAAGTGACGACGCTCCTCATCCCTGGGCTTAATGACTCCAACGAGGAGCTGCGCGCGCTGGCAACCTGGTTGGCAGAGATCAGTCCCGATCTTCCCTGGCACGTGACGGCCTTCTATCCTACCTACCAGATGCAGGATCGACCCCGAACCGCACCCTCCACCCTGCAACGCGCCCACCAGATCGGTAAAGATGCAGGACTCCGGTTTGTCTACGTGGGCAATATCCTCGATCCCGACCGGGAAAACACCTACTGTCCACAATGCCATACCCTGCTCATCAAACGCTGGGGATACCGGACACACACATATTGGAAGGTTCCAGGCACGTGTCCCACGTGTGGCACTGTCATTCCGGGACGGTGGATGTGATTTCTTTGTATGCAGATAGAGACTAGGAGATGAACTATGGTAACCCAGAGTATCCGCTCACCCGCCGTGGCCGGTGCCTTCTACCCCGGCACAAAGGCGGCGTTGAAGCACTCCATTCAAGATTACCTTTCACAAGCTGATCCACCTGACCTGACAGGCGTGCGGGCTGTCATCGTGCCACACGCCGGCTATATCTACTCGGGGCCTATCGCGGCCTTCAGTTACAAAGTGCTGGCGAAGCAGGCAATGACGCCTGCGCGCGTCTATCTCATGGGACCAGCACACCGCGCCTGGTTTCCTGGCATCGCTCTGGCAGACTTCGCTGCCCTGAGGACCCCGCTGGGCGATGCCCCCGTTGACGGTGAAACTTTACAGGATCTCGCAGAGCAGAGCAATCTCTTCAAGCCCCTGCCCGGCGCTCACGCCAACGAGCACAGTCTTGAAGTTCAAATCCCTTTCCTACAGGTGATCTACGAAGATATGCCCCCTCTCGTCCCCATGCTTTTTGGAAATGTGGACCCGACTGCCGTCGGAGAGGTACTCAATGAAGCACTGTCCGCCAATGACATTACCGTCGTGAGCTCTGACCTCAGCCACTATCACAGCTATGACGAGGCGCGCCGCAAGGATCGTGCCTTTGTCGATGCTGTCCTGCATCATCAGAAGCGCGAGGTTGCCAGCGGGGAAGCCTGTGGACAGGCGCCCATCCTCGCCCTCATGACCCTGGCCGAGAAGCAAGGTTGGGAACCCCAGTTACTGGATTACCGCAATTCGGGTGACACGGGTGGCGGCAAGGGGCAGGTGGTGGGCTATGCTGCCATCGCCTACCTGGAGAGCTGAGGATCATATGCAGCACATACTTAACGACAAAGAACAATCCATCCTCCTGGATCTGGCACACGAAGCCATTCGAGCACGGTTGGAGAACGAAGATCTTGTCCCGCCAGCACTCAGCACTCTATCCCCTATCCTCCGCGAGAACGGCGCCTCTTTTGTGACACTCACACTCCGGGGGCAGTTGCGCGGCTGTATTGGGTCCCTGGTACCCCGGCGACCTCTGGCTGTGGATGTGCAGGAGAATGCCATTGCTGCCGCCTTCAAGGATCCTCGCTTCCCTCCGCTGACCCGGAAGGAATTCGAGCATATCACCGTGGAGCTATCGGTGCTCTCCCAGCCCCAGCCGCTGGAGTACGACGGACCGGATGACCTCATCCGCAAGTTGAGGCCCGGCGTAGATGGGGTTGTCTTGCAACGAGGCTGGAATCGGGCCACCTTTCTCCCTCAGGTTTGGAAACAGTTGCCCGAGCCTGAGGAATTCCTGGGCCATCTCTGTTATAAAGCCGGTCTCCCTGCCAATGCCTGGCAATGGCCCGACCTGGAGATAGAGACTTACCAGGTGCAGAAGTTCAAACAGCCACCACCGGCAGAGAATTGACATTTTCCTGTGACCGGTGGCGCTTCAAATGAGGAGTCGGTCGTGCTCGTTGCCGCACACTCGGTCGCTTCTGCAACTTTCCTACGCTGTTCACGTATTATTAAGTAGAAATGACGCAAAGCAATCGATAGGAGGAAACAATGAACACGAAGAACACAGAAACCACTGTTAACCCTGAACCTGTAGAACCGGCACCCGAACCTCAACCAGCTCCGGCTCCCATCTCGCCTCCGGCTGGACCGCCCCAGCCGCTTACCCCAGCCGATGAGCGTCTCTGGGCTATGCTTGCGCACCTGAGCGTGTTGCTCAACCTGATCACCGGCTTCCTGGGAGTCGGCGCGGCACTGGTCATCTACCTGGTCTACCGTGACCGCTCCCGTTATGTCGCCTTCCAATCCTTGCAGGCCTTCCTCTTCCAGATCATCTTCTGGGCCGGAGGAGGTGTCCTCATCGGGCTGATGTGGACCATCGTCGGGGCGCTCAGCGCGGTCATCGTCGGCGTCTTCCTCATCCCCTTCGCTCTCATCGCCACTATCGTCCTGGCACTCTTCCCCGTCATCGCCGTGATCTACGGTATTGTTGGTGGTATTCAGTGCAACAACGGCGAAGATTTCCGTTACTGGCTGATCGGTGATTGGGCACTCAATCTTCTTAGCTGATCCCTCTAGACATTCCAGAGAGCCTCTCCAACACGAGAGGCTCTTCTTTCCTCCCGAAACGTGGTATAGTAAGCGAACCTACGTCTAGATCCAAGGGAGGAATCGGCATGCGAAATTTCCAGAGATATTTCGGAGGTATCACTACCGCTCTAATTCTGATACTCACCGCGTGCACGAGTCTGGGAAACCCGTTACAACCCACAGCTACCCACACCGTTGAGAGTTCAACCACTCCTACGCCAACTGAGAGAACTGCCCCTACGCTCACCAGAACGACCACCCCCACGCCGACCGAGACGTCCTCCCCTCTGCCCGATGTGTGCGACTATTGTGAAGAGAAACACGCTACGCCAGAGCCTACACAGACACCAGAGCCGCCCTCATCCACCGCCACTCCAACCCTATCCCCGACACCGAGTCCGACCCCACTCCCGCCATCAGACCCTTCTCTGGCCCTTTGGGAGACCGAGATCACCCTGAATAGTTACGGCTGGGAACAAGCCTTGGTTCCCTCGACACCCGATCAACCCTTCTACCCCTACCCTGCGCTGAACTTCGACGCCGTGGCGGGCCCCACGCCCCGAAGCTATAGAGCTGTAGTTCTGGAAAACACCTACACGCGCATCACAGTCGTTCCCGATCTTGGGGGACGTATCCTGCGCTGGGAAGACAAGGCCACAGGACGAAGACTCACCTACGCTAACCCTGTGATCAAACCCACACACTGGGGTTATCGTGGATGGTGGCTGGCCACAGGGGGCATCGAATGGGCCTTCCCTGTGGATGAACATGGGCTCAACGAGTATCGGCCCTGGCAGTACCTGCTCCTCTCCGGTGACGGCTGGCGCGGCGTGCGTTTATGGGACACCGACGACCGTACCGGCATGACTATTGAGATCACCCTGCGGCTTTTTGCCGGACGCAGCGATCTGAGCATCACACCTCGTCTTGCCAATCCAACCGGAGAAGCACATCCCCTGCAATTCTGGATCAACGCCATGCTAACCCTTTCCGGTGGTGACAGCCCCTCGCCAGCCATCCGTTTCTGGGTCCCCACCGACACGATGATGGTTCACTCTACCGGCGATGGTTCGTTACCCGGCCCTCGCGGGCTTATCGCATGGCCCATCCACAACGGGCGGGACTTCAGCCATTATAGTGAGTGGCACCACTACCTGGGGCTCTTCGCCACGGAAGCACGAGGCACCGTTGGCGCCTACGATGGAAGTGTCGATCAGGGCCTGGTGCGAAGCTATCCACCCTCTGGACCACAGGGAGTGAAGATCTTCAGTCTGGGCGATCTACCTGCCGATCTCTACACGGATGGCGGGAGTCGCTACTTCGAACTTTGGGGAGGATACAACCGCACCTTCTTCCCAGAGGACTACGTGACGCTGGAGCCTGGCGGCGTCCTGACCTGGGAGGAACATTGGTATCCGGTTCACGGTATCGGTGGCCTAGGATGGGCCAATAACACCTTGGCTGCCTCCTTCACACGAGCAGGAGAGAACCTCGTGATTGGCCTCTATGCTCCGAGTCCCGCTTCAGCTTCGCTGGTACTACGACAAGGCGATGAAGTTAAAGCCGAGTGGGCACCCACCGCTGGCCCAGGCACACCCTTCCGCGAGTTATATCCTGGTGGAGGCGAGGGATGGATCTTGGAGATTTGGCAGGATGGATCGCTGCTCGTCCAAATGGCCCCTTCCTGATCTATTCACGCATATCCATACATAACATAAAGGGGCCGGCTTGACCGCCGGCCCCCTCACGTTCGAGATATAAGCGGGTTAGATACGATCCAGAAGCCGACGTAACCAGCTGCGCTCCTGCCCCTCGAAATCCGAGTCCGTACAACTCTGTGGCTCGCCCTTCATCTTGGCCTTGTCCAATTGCTGCAAGCTTCTCTCAGCAGCGGTGGCCACATGCTGTACCTGATCCCTGGCAAGTCTCTGCAAAGCCTCACGGGCCTCCGGCGAAACGCTGCCCAGGGAGCAAAGAGCTTTAGCCAGGGCAGCACGCAGGTAAGCGTTGGGATCCTCTACCAGGGGCAGCAACTCTTCAAGGACAAGACCATTACCCACCATCGCCAGAGCTTCGACCGCGGCCGGTCGCACCAGAGGGCTGGGATCCTCTCGAACCAGCGATAAGAGACGAGGTGTAGCCTCCCGGTCGCCCAGCCGGCCCAGGGTCAATGCAGCGTCTCGACGCATCCGGGGATCTGGATCGGAAAGGAGCGACCGCACGGCCGGAATGGCCTGTTCATATTCCAGATCCGCGAGACTCCGCAAGGCCGCTAGCCGCAGACTGGTGCTCTGACATTCAAGCGCCTCTGTGAGTGCTGAGCCGGCCCGGCGCTCGCCAATCTGCCCCAAGGCCTTCGCCGCCAGTGAACGAGCCCCCACGTACCCTCTCAAAACGCGTATCAGGATATCAACACTCTTGCGAGCCTCGAGATCGCCCAATGCGATAACCAGGGTTTTCACCACCGAGAGATCTCGTGAAGAGGGTGCTCCCATGTAGATCTCGAGCATCTCAATCATCTTCGGGATAGCCTGTCGAGCATGGAGGCGACGCAGAGCAGTTATAGTCGTCCTCCGAATACGGGGATCGTCCGTATCCAGCAACGGTATGAGCACCCGTGCCAGATCAAGAATCCCTAATTTACCGATAGCATTGATAGCTGCACGACGGACGTAGTAATTAGAATCTTCCAGCGCGTTAAGTAGAGCAACCTGGGCTTCCTTGGCTTCCAATTGACCCAGCGCGATAGCAGCAGCCCGCCGCACAAAAGAGCTCGAATCCCGCAACGCATCCATCAATGGGAAAATGGCCCTCGGATCGCCCAGATAGCCCAGCGACTCTGCCGCGGCGCTGCGAACATAAGTGTTAACATCCTCACGAAGCGCTTCGATAAGAGCCGGCACGGCTTCAACAGTTTGTAGCTTGCCCAGCTCAGCAGCAGCATGGGAACGTTGCCGGGGATTAGGATTCTGGAGATTTGCAATATGACGCTTAACAGTAGGAGATAATAGTTGAACTTCTTCCTTTTCGCTCACGCAACGAATCCTCTCTATCATTATAATTACTCGATTGTCATCGAGCACCTATAGTATAACACAACGCCCCTCGAAAACCAGGATTTCGGCCCTTAGCGAACCTTGCATTCAACCTGTAACTGTGTTATAATGTGCAGCGTGAGGGAAGGGCATAGGAGCACACGTCGAAAAGTGGGGAATACCCCACTTTTCTTTATAGACCGGACTTGAGTAGTAACAGGTGGAGGATTAATTATTCATGAAGAGCGAGTTTGCTCTGGCTTTCAATCAGATTTGTGCGGAGTATAACCTGCCGCGAGATGTCGTCCTAGAAGCTGTACAAGCAGCGTTGGTGACGGCCTATCGGCGCGACTGGAACGTCACGCCCAATCAAAATCTTAACGCCGAAATCAACATGGATAATGGGCTTGCGAAGATCTACGTTGAGAAAGAGGTCGTCGAAAAAGTCGAAGAACCCGAAAGCCAAATCACCCTCCAGAAAGCACGTCGCATCAATCCCCGGGTTCAGCTGGGGGAGACCGTCATGGTCGATTCTACTCCACGCAACTTTGGGCGCATTGCTGCGCAGACGGCGAAGCAGGTTATCACACAACGCCTCCGCGAGGCAGAACGTGAAAGTCAATACACCCGGTTCAGTCGGCAGGCAAACGAGATCATCATCGCCACCGTCCAGTCTATCAATCCCCAGGGGCTTACTCTGCATCTGGAACGGCGGGAAGAGGCACACATGCCGCGCCGCGAGCAGATCCCAGGCGAACGCTACCACCTCCATCAAAAGATCCGGGTCTACGTTCTGGACGTGCGCCGTACACCGCGAGGACCACAGATCACCGTATCACGAAGTCATCCTTCGATGTTACGTCGTCTACTGGAGCTTGAGGTCCCCGAAATTCGCAGCGGTCAGGTAGAGATTAAGGCCATCGCACGCGAAGCCGGCTCTCGATCCAAGGTAGCCGTCATCAGTCACCAACCTGGCCTGGATGCCGTAGGTACCTGTGTCGGCATGCGGGGTATCCGCATCCAGACCATCTCGCGTGAGCTGAACGGCGAACGTATTGATGTTGTTGAATGGGCCCCGGAGCCAGGAAAATTCATCGCCAATGCCCTGAGCCTGGATAAGGTAATCTCTGTGGTCGTGGACGAGAACAGCGAAGGAGGGAAAACGGCTTCCGTAGTCGTTCTTGACGATCAACTCTCATTGGCCATCGGACGCTCCGGTCAGAATGCCCGTCTCGCTGCCAAGTTGACTGGCTGGCGCGTTGACATACAGGGTGTTACCGAAGCCGCCGTCTGGGCACTGGAGGAGATCAACGAAGCTCCAGAGATCCTCACCAACCAGAGAGAGGTCGCGGCGCTGGTCCCCCGTGTGGCATCCGTTCTGCGCACTCATGAGCGGGAACGTTATCCATACAGCGACGAAGAGCTTTCCACCATGAAAGCCGTTATCGAGGGGGTACGCCAGGCACTCATCGAGAAGCGCAATCGAGAGCGACCGGGCGCTCGCCAGACAAAGGCTCGTCGTAAAGCACAGGAACTCGCCGAAGCCGAGAAACGGGCGGCCGAAGAGGTGGCACGCTCCTCCGTACCCGAGCGCGCCTATGAAACCCCGCTGGAGGCCCTGAATCTTTCAGAAAAAGTTCTGGGGCACCTCACTCGCAACGGTCTGGAGAACGTTGGTCAGGTTATGGAACGCGTGGCCCTGGGAGACGAAGCTCTGCTCATGCTCACCGGCATCGGCGCCAAGGCTCTCAACGAGATCAAGACAGCAGTAGAGGAGAGCGCTTTCACCTTCGTTGAGGAAGAGGAGGGTGAGGAATCCGAGGTAGTCACAGAAGCAGAGGCAGAGGCCAAGACTGAGGTCGCAATAGAAGAAACTGAAGCCAGAATGGTGGCGGCCGAAAAAGCCGAGGAAGTTGCGCTTGAGATACTCGAAGATCAAGAAGTCGAGGACGAAGCCGAAGCCGCCCTGGAGGAAGAGAGCGAAGCTAAGGCGGAAGCGGAAGCTGAGGCCGAAGTTGAAGCGGAATCCGAGATTGAGGAAGAAGCCGCTGAAATCGAAGCCACCGAGGTGGAGGTCGCCGAAGAGGAAGAAGAGGCCGATCTTCTTGAATCGGAGCCAGAATCCGAGGAAGAGGATGAAGAACTCGAATTCGAGGCCGATTTCCCCAGTCCTGACGAATATGACTACGACGAAGACGATCTTTTCGAGGAGGATCGCCCTAGCAAGAAAAAGCGGCGCAAGAAACGTCGCCGCCGCACTCTCGTCTTTGACGAGAAGACCGGGGAAACCTTCGCCGTGCGCAGGCGCCGTTCCAGTGAAAACTGGGAAGAGTATCTTGATTACTAAAGTAGTTGACCACCAAGATGATGAAAGGTTCTACGATACGCCGGCCTGCCGGCAACAGGTGTATTGGTCAACTGTTGGTCTAACATGAATTTTCACGCTGGCCGAACCTATGGTTCCGTCGAACTTAATATGGAACAAAGTATGAAGCGACGGTAATCCCCCTCGCAGCCCTACAAGGGCGTCAGGGAAGAGAGGAGTGCCAGAGTGAACATGCTCTGGCACTTTTTTATTTTCACAAATAGCGTTGATAGAAAAAGGAATGATGATGAAGAACAAGGGTAAGAAGCGGCAACGTCACGTCCCTGAGCGAAGTTGCATCGCGTGCCGCACTAAACGTCCCAAGCGCTCCCTGGTGCGCGTGGTGCGCACCCCCGACGGAAAGATCATCATCGACAAAACCAGGAAACAACAGGGACGCGGAGCTTACCTCTGCCCCCAGCGTATCTGCTGGGAGCATGCATTGAAGCGAGGTAATTTAAATCGAGCCCTGCGCATGACTCTGAGTTCAGAGGAAACGACCATGTTGCAAGCTTACGCTGCAACCTTACCCCAGACCATGGAACCGGCGGATCTCTCTAGCCGTTCCGAGGCTCATTCTGAAGGAGGCAAATTATGAATGAATCGGTAGAGCAACTTAAAGAAGTCACAATCCCAGAAATCATCACCGTCCGCGAATTGGCAGAGATACTCGACCTCAGCCCCATCCAACTCATCAAGACCCTGCTGGCCAATGGTGTTCTGGCCAGCATTAACCAACAGATCGATTTTGACACGGCAGCCATTATCGCAGCCGAGTATGGTTTTGAGGCGAAACCTCACTACCCTGAGATCGACGCGGAGGCCGAGAAAGAACTCGAGCTCTCTCCGTGGCAGCGGCTCCTGGTTGGTGAAGAGGATGAGGATCTAGGACCACGTCCGCCGGTCGTCACCGTTCTGGGACACGTTGATCATGGCAAGACCTCCCTCCTGGATGCCATACGCCACGCCGACGTTGTAGGTCAGGAGAGCGGTGGCATCACGCAGCACGTTGGTGCATACATGGTGAAACACGGTGATCGACGCATCACTTTCCTGGACACACCTGGACACGAAGCTTTCACTGCCATGCGCGCACGCGGCGCCCACACCACCGATATTGCTGTGCTGGTTGTCGCCGCCGATGACGGCGTACAACCTCAGACTGTCGAGGCTGTGAACCACGCTCGGGCAGCTCACGTCCCCATCCTCGTGGCCTTGAACAAGGTAGATAAACCTAACGCTCGTCCGGAATACGTCAAGCAGGAGCTGGCGGATCTGGGACTCACGCCCGATGAATGGGGCGGCGACACTATGATCATCCCCGTCTCCGCCAAGAAGCGTGAGGGGTTGGAGGATCTGCTCGATGCCATCATCCTGCTTGCTGACGAGATCCAGGTATTGGCTAATCCCGATCGACCGGCCATTGGCTCGGTCCTTGAGGGGCGACTTGACAAGCGGCAGGGCCCTCTGGCGACGGTACTCGTCCAGAATGGTACTCTCCGCACCGGTGATGTGGTCGTCGTAGGAAACACCTGGGGCAAAGCCCGCGCCCTTATCGACGAGAAGGGACAACGCCACCGCACTACGCCGCCGGGAACGCCCGCCGTTATTATCGGATTGCATGACGTACCTATGGCCGGCGATCGCCTGGAAGTCGTGGAGGAGGAACGTACCGCCCGCGCCATTGCCCGTAAGCGCGCTGAAGAGGCCCAGGCCCAGGCCCGAGCCGCCCAACGGCCCATCCTCTCTCTGGACGATATATCGGCCCGCATCCGCGAAGGCAAAATCCAGGAGCTCAACGTCATCCTCAAGACCGACGTACAGGGCTCCATCGAACCCATTGTCGGCTCTCTGGAAAACCTGCGGCAGGACAATGTGAAGGTCAATATCATCAGCGCCGCCGCCGGCAACATCACCGAATCCGACATCAACCTGGCGTTAGCTTCGGAGGCCATCGTCCTGGGATTCCGCGTGAGCGCCGACCGTGCGGCACGCCGGATGGCCGATAGCGAAGGCGTGGATATACACTATTACGATATCATCTACAAGCTCATCGAGGACGTCCAGAAAGCAATGCAGGGCCTCCTGGAGCCTACCTACGTCGCCAAGCTCATCGGCGAAGCCGAGGTACGTGCCACCTTCGACATCCCCCGTATAGGCCGGATCGCCGGTTGCTACGTCACCCGGGGCATGATTCAACGCAACGCCCGGGTGCGGGTGGTGGAGGACAACCAGATGGTCTACGATGGTGAGATTGGCTCGCTCAAACGCTTCGAGGAAGACGTCCGGGAAGTACGCCAGGGCTACGAGTGCGGTGTGGGCATCGACGACTACAACAACGTCGAGGTAGGCCAACGACTCCAGTTCTACGTCATGGAGCGCGAATCATAGTCACAAGCACATCAACGAATCAGCGGATCGGCCGACACGCGGGTCCGCTGATTCGCGTGTCACGAAAGGATTGCTATGGGTAAAAAGTATCAACGAAGGGTCAGTAACCTGATTCAACGCAAGATCACCCAGCTTCTACTCATGGAGAGCAAGGACCCGCGCCTTGCCGAGGTTACTATCACGGATGTTTCTGTGAACCGAGATACGTCGCGAGCCGAGGTATATTACAGCATCATCGGCGGCCCGGAGGAACGGGCTGAGGTTCAGGAAGCTCTTACCGGAGCAGCGGGATGGATGCGCTCAGAGCTGGCACCCACCCTCCGTCTACGTAACATCCCTGAACTGATCTTCATTTACGACCCCTCTCTGGCCCACGGCGCACACATTGAAGAATTACTCGATCAACTACGTGAGGAAGAAGGAGACCATGAGGATCAAGCCGAGCCTGTTGGCAAAAGCGACCCAGATTCTGACAAAGCATGAACGCCCCCTACTCATCGCCCATCCCCGTCCTG
>JBNGDR010000015.1:0-15586 GCA_049975685.1 Anaerolineae bacterium | reverse complement strand
CTCCAGCCCTTCTGTACCCAATCCGAAGGCGCGGACTCGACGGGATCCGCACTCCGGGCATCGTCGCACCATCGGTTGGCGGTGACTACAGTGATGGCAGAGCAGGGCGTCGGCCCGGGCGTGGTAGGTGAGGGGTATATCGCACTTAGGACAGTCTGCTACCCACCCACAATCGCGACAGAAGACGTGGGTTGCCGTCCCCCGACGGTTGAGAAAGAGGATGATCTGCTCATCGTGGGCCAGGGCTCGATCCACCGCCTCCTGCAGCGGGCGGCTGAAGATGGAGCGGTTGCCCGCCTTGAGCTCGGCCCGCATATCGACGATCTGCACCGAAGGCAGACTGATGGTGCAGACCTCGGGGGCCTCCGGGGTCTGCCGGTAGCGGCTTACCGGAATCTTCAAGTAGCGTTGCCAGTCGGCGATGCGCTGCCGGTGGCTGAGCACCCGCCGGGGCATCTGCAGCAGCCGGTAACGCCCTTCCAGGGCGCGCGTGTAAGCCTCCAGGGAGGGCGTGGCACTTCCCAGGATTAACTGAGCGCCGGTGAGGCGCGCCAGCTCCTCCGCCGTCTCACGAGCGTGGTAATAGGGACGCTGTCCCTGCTTGTAGCTGGTGTCCTCCTCCTCGTCGAGCACAATGAGACCCAGGTGGGGAAAGGGTGCAAAGAGGGCCGAACGTGCCCCCACGAGTACGCTCACTTCGCCGTCGCGGACGCGGCGCCAGGTGTCGTAGCGCTCCCCATCGCTCATGCCGCTGTGCCACACGCCCACGCGACCCGGAAAGCGCACCAGGAAGCGGCGCACCGTCTGGGGTGTGAGGCTGATCTCCGGTACCAGGATGAGCGCTTGCCGCTCCTGTTCCAGAACTCGCTCTGTGGCGCGGAGGTAGATTTCCGTCTTGCCGGAGCCGGTGACACCCAGGAGTAACACCGGCGGTGGCATTTTCGCCTCTAGATTGGGCTCCCCATGTGGGACCATCTGAGCCTCTAGCTCCTTCCACACCGCTTGCTGATCCGGCAGAAGATCCGGGGCCTCGATGGGTGTGAAGATCAGATCCTCCAGAGGATCACGGATACGTTCCTCGCTTCCGAAGGCGATGAGACCGCGCTCGTGGAGCATCTTCAGGTGGTAGTATTTCGCGCCCGTCTCCGCGTAGACGACGCTGGCCTCCACCGGTTCATCCTCCTGTTCCAGGAAAGTGAGGATGGTGCGATAGAAATCAACCCGTTGCAGCCCCGCCATTTTTGCGTCCCATGCGGGTTGGGGGGCAGCGAGCATGGCAGTACGCACCGTTCGTGGTCGCATTCGGGGAAGGTGCTGGATGGTCTCGGTGACGATGAGTTTACGGCTGCGTAGATAGGGAATGGCCCGCTGCCAGTTCACGCCCTGGAGAGCCGAGCGTACCTGGCTGCGGCGCAAGGGGCCGCGACCGATGAGAAGGCGGAGCAGGGCCTCGGCATTGGCAGGTAACTCCCCGGGGACCCGCGAGACCTGCGCCTTGAGGAGCATCTCGGTCTTGGGGCGGAGTCCCGGTGGTAGCAGGGTCTTGACGCATTCGTGGAGGAGTGCCAGCGTCTCCCGCGCCATCCAGCGAGCCAGATGCAGCAGGGCCGGAGAGAGCACCGGTTCCTCGGTGAGCAGCGCGTAGATAGGACGGACATCGGGCACCGACGGGGTTGCAGAACGTCCCATGACGACACCCGGCAACCGCCGCGTGCGGAAGGGTACGGTAACCAGCATGCCGGGAAGAACCTGTCCCTCCATCTCCGAGGGAATCTCGTAGTCGAAGAGGGGCGAGGTGCGGGACTTAATGGGCAGAAAAACCAGAACTTGCGCGTACACGGTAGAAAACGGGGATCTTCAGCGATCGATAACCGACATCATGGGGGGTTATCTACGATCTGATCCAGCGTCTCCCTGCCGAAGGGTGTTCCGGGTGCCACGCCCTCGATGCGCACCAGCGTGCCAATGGGCGCCCAGTCGAAGAGCATCTGGGCGTCCCCTTCGTCGAGGATGATGCATCCGAAGGACGCGGGCCAACCTAGAACCCCGGCGGAGAGCCGGTATCCCCCGGCGTTGATGGGGAGTTCGTGAATACCATTGTAGAAGTCCGGTCCCTCCTTATAGATACCCATGAAGTAGGGCATCTCCAGACTCCATCGCTGTGCAAAGGCCGCCGGCTCTTTCATAAGAACCTGGAACTGACCGGCGATGGTGGGGGTGCTTGACATACCACTGGACACGGTAAGCTCAAGGACCTGTATCTCGTCCTCGTAGGCGCGGAGCTTCTGCTCCGGCAGATTGATCTCGATGCGCTTATCGGGTACGATGGGTTCGGTGATAAGCACGTCGATGGAGGGGATCACGAGCTCCTGACCGATAAGCAGGGTCCCGGGCTCTACGTCAGGGTTCGCCTCCTCCAAACGCCATTGGGGGAAGCCGTGGTTGAAGGCGATGTCGTAGAAGTTGTCACCCGCCTGGACCACGTACCGGCCTTCGGGGTGGCGGATGCGAGCCTTCGCCGTGTGTTCCCCTGCTTCAAGGGCTGCCAGTGTGCGCGAGAAGGTTTCCTCAACGTCCAGTAGTCGTTCTTCTCCGATCTGGGGTGCCCTATCCTCCAGCCAGCTTCGCACTGCCGAAGTGTTCAGTTCAAGGAGCATGCGCGGAGGCTCCGCGTCGTAGTCGGCCCGCGTGCGCAGCCAGGTGGCGATCTGCTCTGGATAGGCGATAAGAGAGCCTTCGTAGTCTGTCAGAGGATCGCCCGTATCGATGATAAGGGGTTCGGCGAGCAGGGACTGGGCCTCTGTCTGGGCCGGCTCGGGTTGGACGAGACGGGGTGCCAGAGGAACTATGACGCCTTCCGCATCGGGAAGATCGCGAGCAAGTGCATCCATCAGTGCCTGTACGGTGGCTTCAACGTCGACCTCTTGGCCGGCCTCCCCCGGTATGCCCCTCACGCCCTCGGCGTCAATGTAGAGCTCCGCTTCCTGGGGTTCGCGGTAAATCTCAACGGCGATGGCCTGGACGGCGGTCCGCACCCGCTGGGGGTCGGCTGGGATAATAATGGGATCTACCTTCTGCCCATCGAAGCGCAATCGCAAGGCCGCGATCTGTTGCTCCAGCCAGGATCCGCCGCGTCCAACCTGGTGGGCGGCTTCCACCGTGGCTGTGTAATCGTATCCCCGCCCCAGCGCAGCCCAGCTATAGCGCCACGCGCGCTCATTCAGGCGCAGCGTTATACTCTCCTCGCTCGGATGGGGCAGTTGATCACGCAGATACGCCTCAGCCTCCGTCCGATTCAATCCGCCCAGATCTATCTTTGTGATGGAAGCAGAATCAGGGGCGGAGACATAGACACCCTGATGGATGGCGTCACTTTGTGTTCCAGTGAGAATTACAAGTAGGCTCGCACTCACCAGGAACAAGAGTACGACACTTACAGCCCCCCATTTTATCCAGCTGCTCATCGGTTTTCCTCACTATCAGACTCGGCCCATAATTTCTCGTAGATTTGCACCAGACGGCGCCCCATGCGCTGCCAGGAGAAGTGGCGGGCGGCCCGCTCCCGCAATTTCTCCCCCATTATCCTCCCCACCTCGGGATTGCGCAAGACGAAGGCCAGCGCCTGGGCCAGCGCTTCAGCTTCACCCACGGGGGTCGCGTATATCCCCAATCCTCCCAGATACTCGCGACTTACCTGGGTGTCGTAGACCACGACCGGAAGTCCCATCGCCATGTAGTTGAGGATCTTCCCGCTGCCCTCCGTTGCCGATATCTTGGGCGCGATGGCGATATCACCCAGTGCCAGTTTGGAAGGGGCTTTCTCGTAAGGGGTTCGGCCCGTGAAGATCACATCCTGTGGCGTTAAACCCAATGATATGGCTTGCTCACGATATTTCTCCACGGACGGAAAGCCCATGATGAGAAAGGTGACGGGATAGTCTCTCCGTCGCAGGAGCGCGGCAGCCTGTAACATCTGGGGGAGGCCCTGGTAATCGGCCAGAAGGCCCAGGTAGACCACTACCTTACGATCCGGCGGTATACCCAACGCGGCGCGGCGATGAGCCCGTTCCTCTGGTTCCAGGCAATCTCGACAGAAGAAGTCCAGGTTGACGCTGTCGGGCAAGGGATGGACGTGCTCTCGCTGGCCGAAGATTCTTGCCAGCATCTCGGCGCTGTGGAGGGTGCTGGTGACGATGGCGTCGGCCAGCCCATTGATCCGTGTCTCCAGACGGCGCCACCAATAGTAAGCGATGGTGTCACGCTGAATGAAACCGTGGTCGAGCATCTCTTCGGTCATGCTGCCCTGGAGGTCGAAGACGAGGGGGATGCCCAGCAAGCGGGCCGGCACGGAGCCAATGAGTGCTCCCTCGTGGAGATGCCCGTGGATGAGATGGGGACGCCAGCGAAGTGCCTCCCACACGGCCTGCCAGGAGAGGAGTACATCGAAGGCGATCTTATGGCGCGAGGAACCCACCTCGTACTCGGCCCGCCAGGGCGTCGGTGCGGAGCGGACAATGTCCAGGCCGGGCCAGTCGCGACCCTTGTAATAGGTAGCGATACGCACCTGCAAGCCCTGCATGGCGAGAGCGCGGGCTTCCTCCAGAATTCTGACGTGGCACCCGTAGTCGAGGAAGAAGGATGTGGGCGCGATCATAAGGATGCGCCGCGCTTCACTCGTCATAACATTCACCAGATGGCTCTCCGAAAGGACAGAACGTCTGGTTATTGCCCCCGCTTCTTTCGACGACCGAAGAGTATCTCTATGGTGCGCTGTGCAGCACTCGGCAGCTCAGGGGAGGGCGCAGATTCACCCTCCCAGTTACGAGAAAGGGCCTGTATCAGCCAGCGCTCACGCATATTCGCAGCTTCTTCCAATCGTTGTGCCAGATCATCACCCTTCCCGGCAGCGATAGCCTCTCGCAGTGCTTGCAGCTCTTCAATAAGGTTGTCGATACCGCTGAGGAGTGCAGTTGCCCCCATCTCTGCCATGAGACGACGGGATTCCAGGTCGCCCTCGATAGCCGCGGTGACGGTGGCGTAACGATGGCTGGCCACTTTTCGCATCTCGCTCCAACCGGGGTGAGAGGAGGTTGCCCTGATTAATGCTGTAGCTGCGAGGTCGGGCAGGGTGTGCATCATCTGGCGCACGCCGTCGTGCTCCACGGGATCCATGTAGAGAGGTGTGGCGCCGACGAGATCGGCGAGATTCGTGACCGCTTCAATGGCCTCCCGGTCGTCGGTGGGACGGACGGTGATGGTGTAAACGGCGTGCTGCAGGAGATCGGGGCGGGCATCGACCACGGATGATGGAGATCGGCCTCCCTCTTCCGCAGGAACCAGGATAGGGTCGCCGCCGATGAAGTGTACACCCGGCGGCAGTAACTCATCGGCCCAGGCCAATACAGGAGCCTTAAGGGGGGCTGTATCGGTCACGATCACACCCGAGTCAGGCTCCAGCAAGCGACCCAGATCGGAGAGTACCTCGCGCATGGCGCCCAGGGGCACGGCGAGAACGACGACGGCGGCATCACGGAGAGCTCGGTTGAGAAAGATCATCGTATTGTCGAAGGCGCCGTCCTTCTCCGCCTGGCGGGCGATACCTTGCTCGCGGTCATGTCCTACGATCTCCAGCTCTTTGGCTGCCGGCGACTGGCGCAAGGCCATGCCCATCGAAGCTCCGATACAGCCCGTGCCGATGATGGTAATGCGTTTTCGAGTCATATCTCCTCCAGTCAAACCTTCGTTATTTGCGCTTATGGGGTTGGTTATCCTTCTTATTGGGTGGTGAAAGGTGCCACCTGGTCGTTCACTCAATCTCTACGGGTAGTGTTCGTCAACCGCTTGCAGTGCCTTCAGTTCCTCATCGTCCTTTGGTGGTAGATGGTGGTTGCGGATGAGATGGACAGTACGTGGCGAAGCCCCCGTCTCTTCCGTCAGATCCGCTCCCCAGGCCGGGTGCTTGCGCCGGACGACAAACCCCCGTCGCAGGCCCCGGGGCTCTCCTCGGCTCCAGGCTTCGGCCCGCTCAGGAAAGAAGTGCTCTCCCAGAACCACCAGAACACGATCCCAGATACGCAGTGGCGCCCGAGTCTTCCCCACGTCGTGGAGAAGCGCGGCTGCCAGCAGGTGAGGACTGCGGTATCCCTGCATCTCCAGCGCCCTGGCGATGGCGATCCCGTGGTGCTGTTCTGCCCGTGGCATGCTCAGGAAAAGAGAAACGCGTGGCGGGGCAAGATGCTTCTTTGCATAGGCGACGTCCGGTTGAGAAAGGGAAGCCAGGAGGGTGAACAGGAACTGGGTAACGCGATAACGCACACGTGAGAGTCGAATCACATCAACAATAGGCGTAACAGGAAGGTATATATGGGGCCCGTCATCCAAGCCACGAGATCAATACCCACCTGGGGCAGGATGAAGAGGACGAAGATAAGGAGGTAAGGGGCAATGGGTTCCAGACCCTCGATGAAGTCCCCGACACGAGGTGGAGCCACGCCTGCCAGAACTCGAGAGCCATCCAGTGGGGGAATGGGAAGCATGTTGAAGGCGATGAGCCCAATGTTAACCAGGATCGCCAGCAGGAGGATCTGACCGAGCTTGAATGCTTGCTCATCTGGAAGTAGCTCCAGGAGCCCGATGCGAAAGGGGATGGCCAGGACCATCGCCTGGATGAAGTTGGAGAGGGGACCGGCCAGGGCCGAAAGCGCCATCCCTACGCGTGGATTGCGTACCCGAGTCATACGGTAAGGGTTGACCCGGGCCGCGCGTCCCCAGCCAAAACCCGTTAATAGAATCATAATTGTGCCCACCGGATCGAGGTGAACGAAGGGGTTGAGGGCCAGACGTCCCTGACGCTCGGGCGTATCATCCCCCAAGAGATGGGCCACCCAGCCGTGTGCCCACTCGTGTATAGGGATCCCCATGAACACGACCAGGAGTCGTGCCAGCAAAATGTCAACCGTTAATCCAAACATCAGTGTTTTTTCTCCGTTTTCCAATATCGACCTTAAGAACGGTCATTTCCTTTATCATCAACGACGCAGTTTCTGTTTGCGCTGCTTCGTGCATACCCAATTATGCCTTTGATCTGCCGTTCCGTCAACGTGCCTGCAGTTAAGAGGACCTAGACCCCGATCTGCCCGAGTTAGAGTAACTTTGTCATCCTAAACGACGAAACCCCTCACTTGGTTCAAGTCAGGTGGCAAGATATTATGGTAAATAGGGTGGGGTCGAGTCTGTAACGTCGGGGGTCGGGGGAGACAGGTAAAATCTTGAGGGCCGGTAGTGCTCTTTTGGTAATTCATTCACACACCTGTCAGAGTCGTGTTCGTGATTGCTCCCCCTTCCAGAAATGTTATAATGTTTCCTAACCCGGACGGCTTGAAGATGATCTTGGGACGGTCTCAGTCCATGCTCGCTGCAGGTGTATCCGGGTGGTTATTTTTAACCTGTGCGCGTGAAGACGATTCCACGCCTTGTTTTCCGCACTTCAAATTTTGAGTGGCGCCGGACAGTAACGAGAGCACCCGCGCCCCGCGTTCCCACCTGGAGGTGGAGATGGCTATTACTCGAGACGAGGTTGAACATATCGCCGACTTAGCCCACCTGGCGCTGAGCGAGGAGGAGAAAACCCGGTACCAGGAGCAGCTCTCCGCCATATTGGAGTACGCAGCCGAGCTTCAGGCCCTGGACACCGAGGATATCCCTCCCACTGCCACCGTGTTGCCCCTGCGAACCGTCCTGCGAGAGGACATACCGGGCGAGACGTTGGCCCCCGAGGTGGCGCTGTCTAATGGGCCGGAGGTCGAAGTAGGTTGTTTCTTCGTCCCCCCGGTGGTGGTGAAGGAGTAGATGGTGACCTTGTTACCCGATTTGACCATTCATGAGGCCCTGGCTCAGTTGAAGGCCGGGGCGCTTTCCTCCGTTGAATTGACCCGCGCTGTACTCCACCGTGTCGAAGCGGTGGAGGAGAATATTCAAGCCTACCTCAACGTGGATCCGGAGGCGACGTTGGCTCAGGCTAAAGCAGCGGACGATCTACGCGCCGCAGGCAAGGATTTACCGCTCCTGGGCATACCTCTGGCCATCAAGGACAATATATCGACGTTGGGGCTTTCTACTTCCTGCGGTTCACGCATCCTCGAAGGCTATGTGGCGCCTTTCGATGCCACCATTGTGCGACATCTCAAGGAAGCGGGGATGGTTCTGCTGGGGAAGACTAACATGGATGAGTTCGCCATGGGCTCCAGCACGGAAAACTCCGGCTTCTTCACCACGAAGAATCCCTGGGACCTGGGGCGAGTTCCGGGCGGATCGAGCGGCGGGAGCGCGGCTGCCGTTGCAGCGGGAGAGGCCATGGGCGCCCTGGGCACCGACACCGGCGGTTCGGTGCGACAACCGGCGTCGCTTTGTGGACTCGTCGGCGTGCGTCCCACCTATGGACGCTGCTCTCGCTATGGTTTGGTGGCCTTTGCTTCCTCACTTGATCAACCGGGGCCCCTGACCCGCGACGTGCGCGATGCCGCACTGCTGCTGGCTGTTATCGCTGGCCATGATCCTCAGGATGCTACCACCTGGCCCCATCCCGTGCCCGACTACGTGGCAGCTCTGGAAGATAAGGATATCGCCGGCCTGCGCGTTGGAGTACCTGAGGAATATTTTGTCGAGGGATTGGACGGTGAGGTCGAGGCTGCGGTTCGCAAAGCTATCGACCTCTTTGTGGATCTGGGCGCGGAGGTCGTGGAGATCCGTCTTCCGCATAGCCAATACGCATTGCCCGTCTACTACCTCATCGCGCCGGCCGAAGCCAGTGCCAATCTGGCGCGCTTCGATGGGGTGCGTTATGGATATCGGGCCACTTCCAGGACGCTGGAGGAGATGTATGCCCGCACCCGTGGTGAGGGGTTCGGCCCGGAGGTGACGCGGCGTATCATGCTGGGTACCTACGCTCTGAGTGCCGGTTACTATGACGCTTACTATCTACAAGCGCAGAAGGTCCGCACCCTCATCAAGGCCGATTTCGATGAGGCGTTCGAAGAGGTAGACGTCATCGTCGGCCCCACGTCGCCCGTCACTGCTTTCCACCTGGGTGAGCGCGCCGACGATCCCCTGCAAATGTACCTGGCGGATATTTTTACCTTATCCCAGGCCCTGGCGGGGATTCCGGCCTTGAGCCTCCCCTGCGGTTTTGACAGCGCCGGGCTGCCTGTTGGGTTACAGATTTCAGCCCCGGTTCTGGAGGAGACGACGCTCTTCCGTGTGGCCTACGCCTATGAGCAGGCTACCGAATGGCATCGTCAGCGGCCCAGGCTGGATTTTCAAGATTAGAAGCTGGTGGGCGTTGGCGACAAAGTCCATCATATGAGAAGAAATGGAGAGAGCATGAAACTTGTGATTCCTATGGCCGGATTCGGAACCCGTATGCGCCCTCATACCTGGACTCGCCCCAAGCCCCTGTTCCCCCTCGCTGGCAAACCCATGTTGGGACATATCCTCGAACGCTTCAGCGACCTACCTATCGAGGAGTACGTCTTCATCACCGGTTGGTTGGGCGACCAGATCGAGGCATACGTCCGAGAGAATTACTCAATTCCGGCTCACTTTGTGGAGCAAGAGGAGATGCTGGGGCAGGCGCACGCGCTGTGGCTGGCCCGGGAACATCTGAAGGGTCCCATTGTGCTGATGTTTGTGGATACCCTCTTCGATGAGGCGGATTTCTCTCATCTCGACCAGCCGGATCTCGACGGCATCATCTATACCAAGGAGGTGGATGACCCCCGCCGCTTTGGCGTGGTGGAGACGGACGAGGAGGGCCGGGCCATCAACCTTATCGAGAAGCCCGACTCTAAGGAGAACAAGAATGTGCTCATCGGTCTCTACTACTTCGCCGACGCCGCCCGGTTATCCGGTGCCTGTGAGGAACTGATGGAGCGGCGACTCAAGACCAAGGGGGAATACTACCTGGCCGACGCCGTTACATTGATGATCGAAGGTGGCGCCCATTTCTACCCCCGCGAGGTGGGTGTCTGGAAGGACACGGGCAAACCCGAGACGACCCTGGAGACCCACCGTTATTTCCTGGAGCATGGGTATGATAATAGCCCGGAGGTAGCACGCCCCGGTGTCTCTGTCATCCCCCCTGTCTTCGTCCATCCCGAGGCGACGGTGGAGCGATCGGTGATTGGTCCCTACGTCTCCATTCACAGGGACGCTCAGGTGCGGGATTGCATCCTGCGCGATACCGTTGTGGACGAGGGGACCGAGATTGAGGGTGTTCTGCTGGAAGAGACCCTGCTGGGACGCTGGGTCAAGGTGCAAGGTTCCTTCCGCAGCCTTAACCTCGGTGATACGTCGACTGAGTCAGATGATCACATTCTGCTGTATAAGTAGAAGCAAGAGATTGGATTTTTCAGAGACGGAGACTATATAGGACGTTTCGAGAGCCAGATCGCTATATGTAGTAGGGTGCGAGCTGTCAAAAATCTGATTTCTGCGCCTTTCTTCAGGAAAGTCGATTCTGAGATCCTTTAGTTCAGCTAGATAGGAGTTTCTATGGATCTACAAAGGTATGTATCCCAGCGGGCACTCGAAATTCCACCCTCCGGTATCCGTCGCTTCTTCGATATTGCGGCTACGATGGAGAACGTCATCAGCCTCGGCATCGGCGAACCTGATTTTGACACGCCGCGACCCATCGTCGAAGCCGGCATCGAAGCCCTGAACCAGGGCGCTACACACTATACGTCAAATTCCGGCGTGATGGAGTTGAGACGGGCTATCGCCCAGCACATCGACGACCGCTATCGCCAGACCTACAATCCGGCAAGTGAGGTTCTGGTGACCGTGGGGGTCTCTGAAGCGCTCTACCTGGCGATGGCGGCCCTGCTCGATCCGGGCGACGAGATCATCTTCCCTGAGCCCTGTTTCGTCTCCTACGCCCCCACGGCGTTGCTCGTGGGCGCGGTTCCGGTAACGGTACCCACCTACGCTGAGCAGGGATTCGAGGTGACCGCCGAAGCCATCGAGGAGGTGGTGACGGAGCGAACCAAGGCGGTCTTCATCGCATCACCCAACAATCCGACAGGCACGGTGATGAGCCGCGCACGCCTTGATGAGATCGCGGCTGTCGTGAAGAAGCATGATCTGGTGGTGATCTCCGATGAGATCTATGATCGGCTGGTCTACGGTGTGGAGCACACCTGTTTCGCCAGCCTGCCGGGCATGTATCACCGCACCGTCGTCCTGCAGGGTTTCTCGAAAGCCTACGCGATGACGGGCTGGCGTATTGGCTACATCGTGGGGCCTGCAGAGCTCGTTGGGGAGATGCGGAAGGTGCATCAATACCTCATCATGTCCGCCCCCACCCCCTCGCAGTGGGCGGCGCTCAAAGCGCTGGAGGTTGGTGAACCCTACGTCCAGGAGATGCTTGAGGAGTACGATCGCCGCCGCCGCCTCATCGTACAGGGACTCAACGACATGGGTTTGACCTGTTCAGATCCGCGTGGGGCCTTCTACGCCTTCCCCTGTATCCAGAAGACGGGTCTCGACGATAACGAATTCGCCGAGCAGCTCCTGCAAGAGGAGCGCGTGGCGGTCGTACCCGGGCGAGCCTTTGGGGACTCCGGGAAGGGATTCGTGCGCATGTCCTACGCCACCGCTTACGAGAAGATCGAGGAGGCGTTGGAGCGGATCATGCGATTCGTACAACGACAACGTGCCATCTAAACAGATTTTAGAGCGAACCCGTATTATGATCTTCAGAAGTAGAGGTGTTTTACATGGATTATGAAGCCGTCATTGGCCTGGAGGTACACGCCCAGGTTCACACTCGCTCCAAGATGTACTGCAATTGCCCGGTTGTGGAGGACACGGGGAATCTGGAACCTAACATTTACGTCTGCCCCGTCTGCCTGGCGTTGCCTGGGACACTACCCGTGGTCAACCGGCGGGCGGTAGAGTACGGCATGATGACGGCCCTGGCGCTGCACTGTACTGTGGCCCCGGTGAGCGTCTTCTCGCGTAAATCCTACTTCTATCCCGATCTGCCCAAGGGTTATCAGATCTCCCAGTACGATCTCCCCCTCTCCAGTGGTGGATACCTGGAGATCGAGGTCGATGGAGATCTACGCCGTATCGGCGTCACGCGGGTTCACCTGGAAGAGGATACGGGCAAGCTCTACCATATGAGCAGCGGCGCGCTGGTGGATTTCAACCGCGCCGGCGTACCCCTGCTGGAGATCGTGAGTGAACCGGATATGCGGTCGGTGGAAGAGGTGTACGCCTACGCCACGGCCCTGCGCGATATCCTCATCTATCTAGGCGTCAACTCGGGTGACATGGAAAAGGGCGTGATGCGCTTTGAGGCCAACGTCAGCGTCCGGCTCCAGGGGAGCGATAAGCTCGGCACGCGCGCGGAGATCAAGAATCTCAACTCTTTCCGCGCTCTCACCCGCGCCGTAGAGTATGAGATAGGGCGCCAGATTGAGCTTGTGGAATCGGGCGGCACCGTCGAGCAGCACACGTTGGGTTGGGACGAGGACGCGGGCGAGACCTACGTCCAGCGCAGCAAGGAGTTCGCCCACGACTATCGTTACTTCCCGGAGCCCGACCTGCCACCGCTGGAGGTCTCCGAGACGTGGATAGACGAGATCCGCGAGAGGCTCCCCGAACTTCCTCTGGCGAAGAAACGTCGCCTGGTCGAAACGTACGATATTCGTCCCTACGACGCTAACCTTCTGGTACAGGATCGCGCTGTCGCCGGTTATTTCGAGAGAGCAGCACAGCTGGCTGAAGAGCAAGGTATCGAGGGACAGGAGGTCGCGAACTGGATAACGGGCGAAATCTTCCGCCTCATGAACGAAACCAACGCCGCGATCGAGGAGGTCCGAGTTACTCCAGAGCAGCTGTTGGCTCTTCTGGTGCTGCGTGATAAGGGGAAGATCAGCGTTACGGCGGCCAAGACGGTCTTTGAGGAGGTCTTCAAGAGCGGTGACGAGCCCGGAGCGGTTGTCGAGCGGCTGGGGTTGGCCCAGATCTCCGACACCGAGGCGTTGGCCGCTATTGTCGATGAGGTACTCGACGAGAACCCCGAGCAGGTAGAGCAGTATCTCTCGGGTAAGGAGGCCGTCATCGGCTGGTTTATCGGTCAGGTGATGCGAGCTTCGCGCGGGAAGGCTAATCCGCAAGAGGCGCGCAAATTACTGCAAACTCATCTGGAGCGGAGACGTTCCTGATATGTACGATGTGACATTATTCCATATCTTCAAGGAGAAATTAGTTCAATGACCAATAAAGAGTTGAATCCTTTCAAGATGGCTCAAGCTCAGTTCGATCAGGTGGCCGAGCAGATGGGCTTGGATCAAGCCGTGCGGGATATGCTGCGCTGGCCCCTGCGAGAGTTTCGCTTCCAGCTCCCCGTCCGGATGGATGATGGCTCCATCAAGGTCTTCTTCGGTTTTCGAGTGCAGCACAACGACGCGCGAGGGCCGGCGAAGGGCGGCATTCGTTTCGCTGCCAACGAGACGCTGGATACCGTGCGCGCCCTGGCGACCTGGATGACCTGGAAGTGCGCGGTAGCCGACATCCCGTTGGGGGGCGGCAAGGGTGGGGTCATCGTCGATCCCTCCACGCTCTCCGTGGGTGAGAAGGAAAGGCTCTGCCGCGAGTGGATCGATGCTGTCTGGAAGAACCTCGGTCCCCGCAACGACGTCCCAGCTCCAGATGTGGGCACTACACCCCAGATGATGGGGTGGATGATGGATGAGTATTCCAAGCTCGCCGGGGAGTACACACCCGGCGTCATCACCGGGAAGCCGGTGGGGGGCGGCGGGTCCCTGGGACGCACCGAAGCCACGGGTTTCGGCGTCATTGTCACGGTACGTGAAGCCATGAAGCACCTGGGCATTGACTCCAAGGGTACCTCGGCTTCCATTCAGGGTTTCGGCAATGTGGCCCAGTATGCGGCCATCAACTTCATCGAGATGTTGGGCGGCAAGGTCGTCTGCGTCTCCTGCTGGGATCGCGAGGATAAGACTTCCTACACCTTCGCCCGGGAGGAGGGCATCGATCCCTATTTCCTCCAGAAGATTACCGACCAGTACGGCACCATCGACAAGGAGGAGGCCAAGAGAGCGGGTTACACCGTGGAAGATGGCGATGCCTGGCTGACCAAGGACGTCGACGTGCTTATTCCCGCCGCTGTTGAAGGTGTTATCACCGGTGATAACGTGGGGAGCATCAGCGACCAGGTCAAGATCCTGGCGGAGGGTGCCAACGGTCCCACCACACCGGAGGCCGATAAGGTGCTGGAAGAGCGGGGCGTCTTCGTTATCCCCGATTTCCTCTGCAATGCCGGTGGGGTAACCTGTTCCTACTTTGAGCAGGTCCAGAACGACATGAACTACTACTGGTCCAAGGAAGAGGTCCTTTCCAAGCTGGACGATAAGATGTCCAACGCCTTCCAAGGTGTGCTGGCGACCTCACAGGAAAACGGCAACCTGTTCATGCGCGACGCCGCCTATCGCGTGGGTATCAGGCGCGTCGAGACGGCCATGAGATTACGCGGCTGGGTGTGATTCTCACCACTGCTTACTATATCTTGGAGGGAGGACGTCTGGCATGGCTGAAGAAGTAAATCTATACAAGTTGGCACAGGCGCAGTTTGATCAGGTAGCCGAACAGCTGGGCCTTGACAATGCCGTGCACTCGATCCTTCGTTATCCCTTGCGGGAATTCCGCTTTCAGATCCCCGTCCGTATGGATGATGGTTCCATCCGGGTCTTCTTCGGCTTCCGGGTGCAACACAACGACGCGCGTGGCCCCTGCAAGGGGGGCATTCGCTTCGCCGCCAACGAGACCATCGACACGGTTCGGGGCCTGGCGACGTTGATGACCTGGAAGACCGCCGTGGCCGATCTGCCCCTGGGTGGCGGCAAGGGGGGCGTTATCGTGGATCCTTCAAGTCTTACCATTGGCGAGCAGGAACGACTTTGCCGAGGCTGGATCGATCGCATGTGGAAGAACCTCGGTCCCCGCATGGATGTCCCCGCTCCCGATGTGGGAACCAATGCCAGGATGATGGGCTGGATGATGGATGAGTACTCCAAACTCGTGGGGGCGTATACGCCCGGTGTCATCACCGGGAAGCCGGTGGGTAGCGGCGGTTCCAGAGGGCGCACCGAAGCCACCGGATATGGCGTCATCGTCACGCTCCGCGAGGCCATGCGACATCTGGGCATCCCTTCGCTGGGTACCTCGGCTGCCATCCAGGGCTTTGGTAACGTGGCGCAGTATGCGGCTATCTATTTTATCGAGGAGTTGGGGGGCAAGGTGGTCAGTGTCTCCTGCTGGGATCGCGAGGATAATCAGGCTTATACTTTCACGAAGGCGGAAGGCATCGATCCTTACTTCCTCCAGAAGATCACCGACCTCTACGGTACTATCGATAAGGATGCAGCGCGGCACGCCCGTTACATTGTCGAGGAGGGTGAGGCTTGGTTAAGCAAGGATGTCGACGTACTCATCCCGGCGGCCGTAGAGGAGGTCATCAACGGGGAGACGGTCGAGCAGGTAAGCCCTCAGGTGAGGATTG